>JAWUWJ010000106.1:0-10266 GCA_034111925.1 Crocinitomicaceae bacterium | reverse complement strand
AAGTATGAACTGGATGTATCGACTCTTAAAAAAGGAAAATACTCGATTCAATTGATTCAAAGTGGTGCTTTGGTTAATACCGAATCGTTTATTAAAAAGTAGTTCTCAATAGATTTCATAACTCTCTAATTCATAACTTCTAATTCAAAATTCACTCTTCGATAAACTCAGTGTAAATAATTCATAATTTCCAATTAATCCAGTAGCTTTGCATCCTTAAATAAAATAGGATATGATATCGGTTAACGGGATTGGAATAGGTTTTGGCGGTGAGGATTTATTCGGTGATGTGAGTTTTGTGATTAATGAAAATGACAAGATTGCATTGATGGGTAAAAACGGTGCAGGTAAAACGACGATGATGAAAATCATTGCAGGTGAACTGAAAGCCAACAAAGGAACCGTTCAAGGTCCGGAGGATGCCGTTATCGCCTATTTACCACAACACTTATTGACAGAAGATAATTGTACTGTTTTCGATGAAACGTCCAAAGCATTCGGAAGTATTTTCCAGATGAAGGAAGACATGGAACGTTTGAACAAGGAATTGGAAACACGAACCGATTACGAGTCACAAGCGTATATGGACATTATCGAGCAGGTTTCTGATATCGGTGAAAAGTTCTATTCAATTGAGGAAACGAACTTCGATGCGGAGATTGAAAAATCACTTTTGGGATTGGGATTCAAACGTTCTGACTTTACGCGACAAACAAGCGAGTTTAGTGGTGGATGGAGAATGCGGATCGAATTGGCAAAAATCTTGTTGCAAAAACCTGATTTGGTTCTTCTCGATGAGCCTACCAATCACATTGACATTGAATCTGTTTTTTGGCTAGAAGACTTCTTGCTAAACAAAGCAAAAGCCGTGATTGTAATCTCTCACGATAAAGCGTTCATTGATAATATCACCAACCGAACTATAGAAGTGGCGATGGGGCAAATATTTGACTACAAGGCGAATTACTCGCACTATTTGCAGTTAAGAGAAGACCGCCGATTGGCTCAAATCAAAACGTACAATGAGCAAAAATTATTTATCGCTGACACGAAATTGTTCATTGACAAATTCAAAGGAACATTCTCGAAATCCAATCAAGTAAACTCTCGAAAGAGAATGTTGGACAAGCTTGTAATTGTTGAGGTTGATGATGTTGACACTTCAGCTCTGAACTTGCGTTTCCCTAAATCCCAGCGGTCTGGAGATTACCCTGTAATTGCGAAGGATTTAAGTAAATCGTATGGAGACAACGTTATTTTCAAAGATGCCAGTTTGGCGATTGCGAGAGGTGAAAAAGTATCTTTCGTTGGACGAAACGGAGAAGGAAAATCGACGATGATTAAGGCGATCATGAATGAAATCGATTACGAAGGTCAATGCGATTTAGGACACAATGCGAAGGTTGGATATTTTGCGCAAAATCAAGCTTCGTTGTTGGATGGAGAATTGACCGTTTTTGAAACTGTTGACAATGTTGCCCTAGGCGAAATCAGAACTCAGATGAAAAACATTTTGGGTGGATTTATGTTTAGTGGAGATGCAATTGACAAGAAGGTGAAATACTTATCCGGTGGGGAAAAGACGCGTTTGGCGATGGTGAAATTACTTCTTGAACCTGTGAACGTTTTAATTCTCGATGAGCCGACAAATCACTTGGATCTTAAATCAAAGGACGTTTTGAAAGAAGCTCTTTTAGCTTTCGACGGAACCTTAATTCTTGTTTCTCACGATAGAGATTTCCTTCAAGGTTTGTCTCAAAAGGTATTTGAATTCAGAGAAAAACGAGTGATAGAACATTTCGAATCAATTGATGAATTCTTGGCTCGAAATAGAATTGAGAGCATCAAAGCAATGGATTTATAGAGTCGATCATTTCAAGATTAACGTTGATGTAATGGGATTGTGATCTGATAATCGCAATGATTTCCCGTTCATCATTTGCCTTGGCGATTCAATAATAGATCCAATCAATTTTGATCGTTTGTTCTTTCTCAGGAAAATGAAATCAATCCAATAAGGTTTTCCGTTGGCCTCCATCAAATCATGATCCTTGAAATTACACGTGTTTTTCAATTTACCCATTGGCGCAAGCGTAGATGCATGAAGCGTTTCCGTCAAACTGTCGAAATTGGCCGTTGAAGCCGCAATATTGAAATCTCCCGCATAAAGAACGGCATTTGAGTCACTGATTTCGCTCTGAACCGTATTAATTACCTCAACTTGTTTCTTTCTAATTCCAATTCGTTTAAGTCCTCTCCCCGCTTGTAAGTGAGTCCCTAAAACATCTAGATTTTTGCCGTCAATATCCAGCGTGACATGAACTAGACCTTTCTTAGCCAATCGATCTGCACCCGTTTTGTCTTTGTAAGAATAATATTCAGGCTGCTTTTTAAATTTCACTTTCGAATAAACGATCACCCCCGAAGCAACGCCGTAAAATGACTTCGGCCCCGGATTCGTGATATTTGGATAGGATTCAACCATTAATTCATTCAAGCGCTTCGTTGCTCGTTTGTGAAATGCCTCTTGCAGAATTATAACGTCTGCTTCACTTTCGATAAGGTAATTCGCGATGCTGTCCACCCGTTTCATTTGTTTGTCCGCTAAAATACTGGGGCGAAGAAAAACATTCCACGAGACGATTTTCAGAGTGTCTTGCGCGCTGGTATTGTTGGAAAAGCAGATTATGCTTCCCACAAAGAGTAGTGATATGAATAGTGATCGGTTTATGATGTTTCAATATACTCATTTATAAGCGATTGAATAAAATGGATATTATTACTTTAGAGAAAACTATTTAAACATGACTTCCACTTCTCAAATCGCGAAGCATTTACGAGAAATTTATTTCGGTGGTAATTGGACGTTTTCAAATGTAAAAGACCATTTATCAGATGTTTCTTGGCAACAAGCGACGACTCAAGTGCATGCGTTCAATACAATTGCAACACTGGTGTTTCACATGAATTACTACACCATTGCGGCAACCGAAGTTCTTGAGGGAGGCGAACTCAACTCAAAAGACGAACTGAGTTTCGATCATCCACCGATTAATTCCAAAGAAGATTGGGATGAATTTGTTGAATCTGTAATGCAAGACACCGAAAAATTTGCGACATTGATAGAACAACTTCCAGACGAAAAATTATCGGAAGATTTTACAGACAAAAAATATGGATTGTACTTCAGAAACCTCTTTGGAATCGTCGAACATGCACATTATCACTTAGGACAAATCGTTTTGATTAAAAAATTAATTCAACAGACTGAAACAACAAATCCATGAATTATTACAAAATATTAATTCTCTCAGTTGTACTATTGGCAATCGCTTCGTGCTCTGAAGCACCAAAACCGAAAGAAAAGGAAACTGAAAATGAGAAGCCCAAATCAAATAAAGAGGATGCCTTTAAAAACATTCTAGAGTATACCGGAGTGAAAGGATCTGTATTGATTTATGATTTGAAAAAGGACATTTATTACTCAAACGATTACGATTGGGCAAGTCAAGGTCAATTGCCCGCGTCGACATTTAAGATCGTCAATTCTATCATTGGACTGGAAACTGGAGTAATAACCGATTCTGTGATTTTTAAATGGGACGGCGAACAAAAATGGAACGACAAATGGATGCAGGATTTAGATCTTCAATCGGCGATTCAATTCTCATGTGTGCCTTGTTACCAGCAATTAGCACGAGACATTGGAACGGAAAGAATGAACGAATACCTTGACAAATTAGAGTTTCCTAAAATGGCCGTTGATGCCTCTACAATTGATATGTTTTGGCTTGAAGGAGAATCAAGAATCAATCAATTTGAGCAAATAGATTTTCTTACTCGGTTTTATCAAAAGGAACTTCCAATTTCGGACGCAACATATAAAAAAGTGAAAGAAATTCTCGTTAATGGCATTGATGACGGAGTTACAATTAGTGGAAAAACAGGACTTTCAATTACCAATGACATTTTCAATGGATGGTACGTTGGATATGTAGAAAAAGGTGACAATGTCTATTTCTACGCAACCAATATCGAAGAAATAGGCGAAATCGAATTTGAAAACTTTATCAAATTCAGAAAACTGTTGACCCAGGCAGCCTTAATCGAATTGAAAGTCTATTAATAATGGACGACCGAACTCTTGACACGATAAATGGTCCTAAGAATCCAAAAAAAGAAGAAATCGTTTCTTGGCGGACGGTGATTATCACTTTTGTTTGGGCAATCCTTATTCCATATACTTTAATCTATTTTGTTGTCAGAGGAGTCGATTCAGGCTATTGGGGAGGTAAATCGGGCCACGTTTCAGGAAATGAATTCATGGTTTGGTTTATGGGAAAATTTCATCTCGTAATCATCGGAACTTTTCTGAGCTCGATCGTATTTGTCCTTATGCTCCTCGCAAAGTGCTACGAAGAATTTCAAAATCGCGTTCTAAAATAAAAGTGTTCCTTTTTAATCCGTTTGCATTTACATGGGTATAACCACCCTTTAGGGATTAAATCATACAGGATGAAAGGATTAGCATATGGAACAGCAGGAATTTTTACAAGTCTAACATTAATAGGAGTACTTTTTAAGGTAATGCACTGGCCAGGAGCAAACATTGCGTTGGTATTGGGAATAGCAGGTCTATCATTACTCACTATTCCAATTGTAGCAGTTTATAAATACAGACGTGCTCAATAGATTGCTGGTATTTTAACCGCGGAGGCGCAAAGGTCAAGTTGCAAAAGACTCAGCTATAAAGACCTTCAGGTTTGATCGCGTCGCAACCTATTCTAAATAAATAGTGCCTTTGCGCCTGCGCGGTTAAAATCAATAGTAAGTGTAAATTCAGTACAACAAAAAAGGGATCCAAATTAATTGGGTCCCTTTTTCATTAATAATAGGATTGCAATAATAACCCGAATCATTCAATTACTTTTGTAAGTCTATAAGCTCAATAGAGTTCTAATATAAAAAAAGTAGAAATTATGAAGTGGGAAGAATATCAATTGGAATTTGACCAAATATTAAGCGGTGAATTCACAGATTCATTATATGACAATCCGTCTTATGTTGAATATGTAAAATTGAACAACTCAAGATCAAAGAGATGGATTAAGAAAGGTGAATTAACGGATGAGATTAAGTCTAAATTAGATTCAATTCAAGCGAAACAGAAATGGATTATTATTACAGAACCTTGGTGTGGTGACGCTGCGCATTTGGCTCCGTTTATAAAAAAGATGGCAGAATACTCTCCTCACATTGAGTTGGAAATACAAAAAAGAGATGGCGAAGGAAGCGAAATTGATAATTACTTAACGAATGGAGGAAAGTCAATTCCAAAGCTGATTGTAAGAGATGAAAATGGAAAGGACTTGTACAATTGGGGACCTCGACCTACCGAGCCTCAAGCGATCGTTATGAGTCAAAAATCTTCAAATCAAACAGCGGAAGAGAAGAAATCGGAGTTACAAGTTTGGTACAACAAGGACAAAGGAATCTCGATTCAAAAAGAATTGGCCGAATTGATTTAGAATATATAGATGTTAGTAGTGTAGTAGTGTGTAAAAGCGGTGGAGAGTGGTTTCTTCACCGTATTTTTTTGGCTAATAATCGAGTTGGATTGAAGTGATTTCAGCAGGCAACAAATTACTGAAGCTCTCAGAATAAGTATTAATCACCCCCGATTTCTTTGTTGTGAAATTATAAGTCACTTCTGGAACATCCAAGTAATCGGTAAAAGCATAACTACTCGAAACCAATGAATCAACACAGCCAACAAAGATACGAGAATACGTTGTTCCATTTAAGGAAAGCCAAAGCGTATCATCTGGAGCTGTACAATTCGTATTTTTCACATTGAGTAAGACTGGATATTTAGGCTGAAGTTCAACCGTTTTGATGTTATTTCCTTTTATTGAAATCGGAACATTTTTGAATTGTCCTAAGCTAGATAAAGCCCCATAATAGCCGCCCCCATACATGACCTTGACCACAAAATTTAATTGACCTCCTAATACATCATGCTCAATATGCTTAAACCCTTGAGCATCCGAAGCGCCTATTGAATATATCTCTTCATTTGCCTGTCCCATTCCACCTTGAGTATATCGAAGTGCCAGATTAGTTGATATCGGTTCTCCTGTTACAGCATCTACAACGTAAATATCGGCAACAATCCAATCCTTCCCATTTTCTTTACTGCAGGCAAAAAGTAGGAACAGAAACGTGGAAAAGTAGATAAATGATCTCATAGTATTCACAAAACGAATCTTCTCTACAATACGTTGAAATGAAATTCCCTCGTTAATTCTTTGTACTCTTTCGAATACCCGTTTGATTTGTCGCGAACCGAGAAGTGAGACTCTTCAAGGATGCTTTTGTAATTGCAACAAACGAATATGACCCTTTTCGTATCGCCGCCTTCTTTTCCGTGAATTGAAATTTTCTCAATCATGTGAAGGTTGGCACTGTTGCATTGCTTTTTCCAAACTTGCTCGTCCTCTACTGGAACGATAAACCAAAATTCACCATCATCAGATAGCAATCTTCGGGCTTTAAGAATAAACTCGCGCATCGGTAAACTTTTCTCGTGCCGTGCGTTTGCTTTTCTATCGTCTTTGTTTACAAGCGTTGTTTGGTAATATGGCGGATTGGAAACAATCAAATCATATCTCTCTTCCGTTTCGTATTCTAAAAAATCACATTGATGTGTCTTAAAACGTTCCGGCCAAGGTGAATTCTTAAAGTTCAATTCGCATTCAGTGGCAGAAAGCGCGTCCAACTCAACGGCGTCAATTGAAATATCTAAATTATTTTGGGCAATCATTAGCGATAGAACTCCTGTTCCAGAACCGACATCCAATCCTTTTTTACGGCCATGACTATTAATGAAAGACCCCAGAACCATTGCGTCGGTTCCAACTTTCATAGCATTGTCATTTTGAATGATTTCGAATTGTTTGAATCGAAAGCTTGACATTAACTTAAATAAATTTCGATGAGGCCTTCTGGTGTTTGAACGTGAAGTTCTTTCTTTTCACGATCCACTTTAGTGACAGTATCTTTGAGTAAAGGAATTAGAATCTCTTTTGAATCGGGAGAGATTATTTGGAACAATGGATTGACTTTAAAATCGACTATTTGTTGCAGTTCTCCAACGGCTCCTAGTCTTGCGTCAATAATTGTAAATCCAGCAACTTCATGATCATAATAATGAAGCCCTGTTAACTCAGGTAAAATTTGAGCGGGCAAATAAATATCCTTTCTCAAAAGTTTTCTTGCACCATCTTCTGTAGTAACGCCTTCGAATTTTGCCGCAGCAAATCCTTTGTTCTTCAGTTTAAATGATTCTAGAAAAAAAGGTGTAAGTTGATCGTTGAGATCAATAAAAATCGCATCGAGTGTGCGATAGTCTTCAGGATTAGTAACGTCTAAAAACAACGAAACTTCACCTTTAAATCCGTGAAGTTTCGCTACATATCCTAAATGAAAGCAATCTGCTTTTTTCATTCTTAATGTTTGTTTGAAAGCTAAGCTTTCTACTCTGCTGCTGGTTTTTCTTCATCAGCTGGAGCTTCTGGAGCTGCTGCTTCTGGAGTTGCTTCTGCTGCTGGAGCTTCTTCAACTACCGCCTCTGGAGCTGCTTCTGCTGCTGGAGCTTCTTCAACTACCGCTTCTGGAGCTGCTTCTGCTACTGGAGCCGCTTCAACTACCGCTTCTGGAGCTGCTTCTGCTGCTGGAGCTTCTTCAACTACTGCTTCTGGAGCTGCTTCTGCTACTGGAGCTTCTTCAACTACTTCTGGCTCAGGAGTATTTTTAGCTTCAATTTCTTTAGCTCTCGCTGCTGAAACATCAGACTCTGCTTTCAATGCATCTGCCGCTGCTTTTTCTGCTGCTTTAGACAAACCATCTTTCTTAGTCGTTACTTTACCTTCTTTCTCCTCTAACCACTTCGCGAACTTCTCTTCCACTTGCGCTTCAGTTAATGCTCCCTTAGCAATTCCTTTAATAAGGTGATTCTTGTAAATAACTCCTTTGTAAGATAAAATCGCCTTTGCAGTATCAGTCATCTCAGCACCTTTCTGTATCCATCCTAACGTTTTATCGAAATTAATTTCGATAACTGCTGGATTAACATTTGGGTTATAAGTTCCTAATTTCTCAATGAAACGACCGTCTCTTGGAGCTCTGCTGTCAGCAGCTACGATGTGGTAAAAAGGTTTACCTTTCTTACCGTGTCTTTGCAATCTAATTTTAGTTGCCATATCTAAATCTTATTGTTTGGAGTACGAAACTCCGTGTTAATAATAATCCATCTTCTCGAGATGGGTCGGCAAAGATAACACTAATTCCAATAAAAGCTAGGGGGTTAGGTGAAAAAAGTCAAATTCGATTGCTCGATATTTTTATGCGCTCCACTGCTGCATAAAGCGGTATTTAGTTTTCAATTTTAAGGATTGAATTCAACAGGGTAAGATGATTAAATATAAGCCACAATTTATTAGAACTCGAAATAGATGAATTCTTCTTCTGGCACTGGCACCATTGCTTTAGCGAACCAATACAATCTTATCACACTGCCAATGATCCCCAAAACAATAGCGAACACTTTCCATTTACTCTCTTTAAGACTAAGAGCCAAAAGGACAGGTACTGCACTCATCGTAAGATCAACAAGATAGCCGAACCCTTTCAAAAAACCTCCCATCTCAAAATCTTCCGTTGATTCAGAATACTTTGCGATCAAATACCAGAAAGCACTGTAAAAGGCACTAATTACAAGAGCTGTAAGAACTAACTTGTTTCGGGTATTCGAGTCTTTCTGGCTTTGTAAGCTTTCCATATTTTGCTTATCCAATTCTTCTTCCATAGATGACTAAATTAGTATTAATTGAATCTTACGCGTCCTTTTTGATCCTTTGAATAAGTCAGATGGAGAAAAAACGGAGCGAATATTCTCAAGCGGATATCTAGGATCGAAATTACCATTCATTGAAACAATTTACCATTCAACTATTCTATTTCACAATTGATTACAAAATCACTAAATTTGTTAAAACACACAACTTCTTGAAAATTACACTACCACATCTTTCCAGTATATTAACGGCTTTCTGCTTTATTCCTCTACTTTCTTTTTCACAAGGCTACCAAGTCAACCTTCAAGGTCAGGCACAGCAAGGAATGGCAAGCGCAGGAACTGCTTTTATTCAAGACGCAGCAAGTGTCTTTTACAATCCCGGTGGAATGTCCTTTTTGGACAAAAGTCAGGTGATTGGAGGCGTAACTCCTACATTCTCGAACGGTCTTTTTACAGAAGCTGAAACGGGTGAGACTGGAAGAACAACTTCTCCTGTTGGAACACCATTTGCAGCTTATGGAGTATACAAACCAAGCGATTCAAGCAAGTTGAGCTTCGGATTGGGCATCTACACACCTTTCGGAAGTACCGTTGAATGGCAAGAAGGATGGGTTGGACGCTTCGCTGTTACGCGATTGCAACTCATGTCCATTTTTGTGCAACCGACTATTAGTTATAAGTTGACAGACGCAATTGGCGTTGGTGCAGGATTTGTTTACAGCTACGGAAAAGTAAACCTACAAAAAGACCTTCCGCTGCAATTTCAAGATGGAGAATACGGATCCGTTGAATTGGATGGAACAGGAAGTGGATTTGGATTTAATGCAGGGATTTATTTCGAACCTGTAAAGTGGTTTTCCGCTGGGTTGACGTACCGATCAAAAGTCAATATGAACCTTAACAAAGGAACGGCTACATTCACTGTTCCAAGTTCGCTAGAAGAGAATTTTCCTACTGGAAGCTTCACTTCATCATTGCCCTTGCCGAGTGTAACCACTTTAGGAATTTCAATCAAACCGAATGATAAATTAACATTAGCGCTTGATATCAATCACGTTGGTTGGGTCGCTTATGATACACTCGCTTTTGACTATGAGGTAAATACAGAATCACTAGAAGATACAAAGTCACCACGAAATTATGAAAACACATTTGCGTTTCGATTGGGTGGTCAATATGATTTTACAGACAAATTCGCAGCCCGCGCTGGACTTAGTTATGGTCTATCTCCCGTTTCAAACGGATACGTTACACCAGAAACGCCAGACGCCAATCGAATTAGTTATACGGTTGGAATTGGCTACGCGATTAAAGATCGATTGAAGTTGGACGCATCATTGCTTTATACGCAAGTAACTCGAACGGATAAAAATCTAGAAACGAATTTAGAAGGAACGTTTGAAGTTATT
>JAWUWJ010000105.1:0-19085 GCA_034111925.1 Crocinitomicaceae bacterium | reverse complement strand
GTGATAGCCTTTACGTTGTAGACTTAACAATTGGTACTGAAACAACAAGTACAATTCAAGGTTCTGCATGTACAAGTTATATTTCACCAAGTGGTCAAATTTGGACAGCAACTGGAATGTACATGGATACCATTCCAAATGGATTAGGATGTGATAGTGTTATTACGGTGAACCTTGTCATTGATCCTTCAGCAGGAGGATGTGCAAATCAATGTTCAGAATTGTTCTTCTCTGAATACGTTGAAGGTTCGAGTAACAACAAAGCTTTAGAAATATACAATCCAACAAGTGGAGCAATTGATCTTGTTGATTATGTTGTAAAACGACACACGAATGGTTCACCTACAGCATCTGGAACATACGACTTCCCTGCTGGAACATTTATCGCTGCAGGTGATGTTTACGTAATTGGAAACTCGTCAGCAGATTCACTTGGAATACTTGTTCCTTCTGATACTACAAACGCCGCAACATTCTTTAATGGTGATGATGCGATTATCCTTGAAAACATCGTTACAGGAGATACGTTAGACGTAATTGGTGAAGTAGGTGTTGATCCAGGTACGAACTGGCCTGTTGGATCAGGTGCAACAAGTGAGTTTACACTTGTTCGTAGTTCTGCAATTCAACAAGGTAATAATGATTGGGCAACGGCTGCTGGAGAATGGATCGTATTCCCTCAAAACACATTTGATTCATTGGGTATGCATTCAATGATTTCTTGTGCAGTTGTTCCTTGTATCGCTACAGATTCATCGTTTGCTGTCACTGCTTGTGATACTTATACTTCACCGAGCGGAATGTCTTGGACAACAGCAGGGATCTATATGGACACAATTCCAAATGCAGGTGGATGTGACAGTACGCTTGTAATTGATTTAACAATTACTGCAAGCTCAGTGGCTTCTATTACAGAAACAGTTTGTATTAGCTATACTGCACCAAGTGGAGCTGTATTCACTGCATCTGGAACTTATACTGATGTTATTCCTAATTCAATTGGATGTGATAGTGTTATTACATTGAACCTTACAATTACTACTGTTGACGTATCAACTACATTGGTTTTAGAGACATTAACAGCAGGTGCAACTGGAGCAACATATCAGTGGATTGATTGTGATAATGCCAATACGGCAATTCCGGGTGAGACATCCCAATCATACACTCCATTGATTACTGGAAACTATGCTGTAATTGTTACTGAAAATTCATGTACGGATACTTCTGCTTGTGAGTTGGTTACTGTGGTTGGCCTTCCAGAATTTGATTTGAACAATCAAATTATTGTTATGCCGAACCCAACAACAGGTGATGTAACTATAGAGTTCGGATCAACGATTGATAATGTTTCTATTCGCATATTGGATGGAATGGGAAGAGAAATAGACCGTAATTCGTTTAATTCTGCTCAATTGGTTGAAATGACGATTAATGGAGAAGCAGGTCAGTACTTTATTGAAGTAAGTGTTGACAATGTGAGAACTGCCGTTAAACGTGTAATTAAGAAGTAAGTTCAACAAGCTTGTTAGAATACGACAAGCATGAATAAAGCAATGGTCGCCTTTTTGAGTTTATCTCAGGAAGGCGATTTTTTTATGTCGAAACTTCATACAAGGGAAAGTCCATATCCAGGAATAGACCAAGTCGTAATTCGCTTCTTGACAGTTCTTTTTATCGGCTTCATACTTAGTCTAAGACAAAATATGAAACACATAAAGGTCCTTATTTAATCTGCCATTGCAATTTTGCCGCTCTGTAGTTAAAGTTCTGGACGCAACTTAGATCCGGAATAGACCTGTATGATTTATTTTCCGAACAAAAAAAGAAAAAAAAGAGCGATCCGTTTCCAAATCGCTCTTCATTAAATATTTTGAAACTGCTTTTACTGAAGCAAGATTCTTTCTGTTCTCATTCTTCCGTTCACCTCAACATTTACGAAATAAGCTCCAGCGTCTTGGTTGCTTAAATCAATTTCCGATTGGTGAGACAATCCTTCTTGACGGAAAATAGTTCTTCCTGCCAAATCCGTAATATTCACGTTAAACTGATCAACACCTTGCGTCGTCATGTTCACTTTAAACACTCCGTTTGTTGGGTTTGGAACGACTGCGAAGTTGAAATCATTTACAAGATCTGATAAGCCCGCAGTTAAATCAATCCAATGAATTGTAACCTCAGCCCAGTAAGTATCACCCAATTCAAGAGTCACCATGTGATCTGTGTTTTCAGGAACAGTTGCAAGGTCCAATTGAAGAACGAATTGACGGTCATAAACCGCTTCATCAAGTCCACCGCTTGAACAATTAATACCAACCAACGCATCACTTTCAAATGCTTCCATATCAAATGAAAGCCAATTAGTTGCAACGTTTGACACATTTGCGATCTCTAAATTTTGGATGTCAATCCATAAGTTGTAATCAGCATCGTTATCATTATTGAACGTCCAGCAATTTGTGAATTCGTTTGCTTCCATATCGTTTGTCCAAATACTGAAGACAGGATCTTGCGGTGCAGCAAGACAAAATGGAGACCCTCCATCACACGGATCTGCTTTTGCTTTAAGTCGTTCAACTGTGATTGTATACGATATTTGAGAGAATACAGTTATTGGAAAAAGAACTGCAAATAGTAATAGTGTTTTCATAGTGGATTCTTTAGTTAGTACATTCAAATGTAGGGATATATACTTTTAAAACCAATAGCTGAAATCAAAAGGGCCGGAAACGTTTCCAGCCCATAATCAACTCTATATAGAATTTACTTAGTGGTTCACAACAAACTTTTTGGTCGTCGTTTCGTTGCCCAATTCATGAACTAGGAAATAATTTCCATTTGCCAATGCTTGAATGTTGATCGTGTTTCCGTTAACTTCAATCAAGCTAGAAACGTCTTTTCCAGTTAAATCAATGACTTTAAGTGATTTCAATGCAACGCCGTCATTCAATTTAAGATTCAGCGTTTCATTTACAGGGTTTGGATACAAAGTAAAATCCGATTGATCTTTTTCATCCAATCCTAAGGTTCCAACAACGTGAAATCCAATATCATTGTGATCCGTGTAATTGAAATACGCAATCCCAGGATAGTAATCACCGTTCCAACCATTTGTACTCTGATTGTATCGGATACTCTTTGTTGCGTTCAGACTGTGGTTGTAGATTCCAGTTTCAAAGTTCAAGTCGTTATCGTTGTAATTATAGAACACAAAAGCATTGATTTGATTCGTGGGTGGAGTTGCTATATATTGGTCAATTGTATCTCCAAAATTATAAGGGTTTCCAGGGTAATAAGCAGCAGTAATCGCCATAACTTCATCTGGATTAACGTCAAAATCGATGGCTAGATTTAATGCGCCTTGGCCCGTAGTCACTGTGTCAGAATTGTCCAATAGAATCGTGTATTCTTGAGCAGCTCCTATTCCCGAATTGGTTGTATAATCGTAATCCATTGTTGCGTATGACTTCCCATTCATCCATGGATCTTCATTAAGAGTCATTGCCGATTCGCTCCATACTTGAACTTTGATTGTGTCAGGAGCAGCATTTTGATGGCGGTAATAACGGTACCAAATTCGAACGGAATCTACGGTATATGGGTCTGCAATATCTATCGGAATTTGTCCTGCAATTCCCCAATTGCCTGCCACAGGGTCGAAAACTTCGCCTATTGCATGTTTCCAAACCGATCCGAACCCACTTGAAAATTCTATTTGAACTGTAGAATCAGGAAATAGGTGATTTCTGAAATAATCAACATTGTAGCCAGCATCAACAAGCATTTGGCCGTAATTGTACCAACCTCCAACAACATCTTTTTGTTCGTTTAATGATTGCCTTTCGAATTTGATTTTGTCGCTTTGCTCTTGACTCCAACTTAAGGTTGAAACGGTTACAAAAGCCATTAGGAGTAGTGATGTTTTCATATTAACAATAGTTTAGAATTTTAACGAAAGATACTATTCATTGTTCACAGCCTCAATCAATTGAGGACCAATGGATAAAATAGAACTATAGTAGGTTAAGATATGATGTTCGTCAAAACTTTGACTTCGTTGTGAAGTGTTTTGTGAACGGGACACTTGTCTGCAATTTCCAACAAACGCGCTTTTTGCTTCTCGTCGAGGTCACCGACAAGTTTTATAGAGCGTTCTATTTGATCGATTTTACCCGTTTCTGTTGTACAGGATTCACAATCTGACGCATGTTCTTTGCTATGAGAAAGGTGAACCAAAACTTCTTGAAGGTCCCATTTCTTGACATCTGCGTACATTCTTAATGTCATCGCTGTGCAAGCTCCGATGGAAGCAAGAAGTAAATCGTATGGCGTTGGTCCAAAATTATTTCCGCCAACTGATTCTGGTTCGTCTGCTCTTAGTGCATGTTTTCCAGCAATTATATCCGTTGTGTATCCTTCGCTGCCAATTCGAACAGACACTTGCTTTTCAGGACGCAATTCGTCATTTTTAGAAAGGTCAATGTATTGCGTTGCCCATTCGGAAATCATGTTTCCAGCGTATTGTGAATCTTTTTTGTTCGTCAATAAATGATCCGCGCCATTCAGCGAAATAAAGCTTTTGGGGTGCATTGCATATTGGTAGATTTCTGCGGCATTTTTGATTCCCACCGTCGTGTCTTGAGGCGAATGCATAATCATCAAAGGCAAACGAAGTTTCTCGACAACATCTGACATTTTTCTATTTTGAAGATCCTCGATGAATTGCTTTTTGATGGTGAAATTTCTTCCTCCTAAATTCACAAGAGCTTTCTCCTCCTTTTCAATTTCATCCACACTGCTTTCGAACAAATTTTGAACGTGATCTGGAGAAGACGGCGCGCCAATAGTTGCGATTGCTTTTATCGAAGGGATTTCTGAGCCCGCATAAATAACGGCAGCTCCGCCTAAGGAATGACCAATCAATAACTGTGGAGCTTCATATTCTTCCGCCAATGCATTGGCAGCACATACTAAATCTTGAATGTTTGAAGAAAAATTCGTGTCGGCAAAATCTCCTTCACTTTCACCCAAACCTGTAAAATCAAAGCGCATTACGGCAATTCCTTTTTGGGTCAATGCTTTGCTAATGTTTCGAACGGCAGTTAAATTTTTATTGCACGTAAAGCAATGAGCAAACAAGGCGTATGCAGCAGGTGCTTGATTTGAAGGCAATTCTATTTTTGCTGAGAGCTTCTCTCCTTTGGCATTGGTGAATGTGAATTTCTTGCTCATAGTTGTGTTGCTCTTTACTTAAAATATTCTTCACCTTTGACGGATTGTTATGTGGTCACTTACAACCCGTTCGCTTCGATTTTATACCAATTGTATTTCCCTCCGTCACCATCAAAGCCATCAACTTTATAAAAGGTCAATCCAATTTTTTCGAGCACCTTACATGAAGCGATATTTTCAGGCATCGCGATTCCGATTATTTTCTTCAATCCAAAATGCTTGAATCCATACTCTAGGATTGGTATTGAAGCTTCCGTTGCAATTCCTTTTCCCCAATATTCAGGCAAAAAACGAAAGCCAATATCAGTTTCATCAATGTCAGATTCGAATTTGAGTCCAGCAAATCCAATTAACGCATTGTCAGGCTTATAGATCACCGCCCATCTGCCATATCCGTATTTTTCATAATCACGGTACCAAACATTTTTGATCAGCTCCTTTGCAGCATCCAACGATTCGATTAGGGGATCGCCTGTATATTTTTGAACTTCTAAATTTGAACCAAATTCATATACGGCTTCAAAATCGTCAATAGTGAATTGCCTTAGGATTAATCGATCTGTTTCTATAATTGGAGTCATAATCACAAATTTCGTTTGGCTGCTTTATTGCGTAATGTATTCAATCAATTGTTCACTAATTAAATTCGATTTACCATAAATGAACATAGACTGTTTCATTCTTTTAAAGATAGTAAACCTATTTCTTTTTAAGAATCAGATGATCTACTGAAAAACGATCCCACGCTTTTGGTAATAATAACAAGCTTACAAGAAGAATAACTCTGTACATTACCTGATGCATATCCCAAATTGGAGAGGCCAATCCATGTCCGAATGTAACGATGATAAGTACAGAAGCCAGTACATACAATGCATAATTGGATTTAAGTCCAATCACCAAAAGGAATCCACCAAATAATTCAGCGTACGACGTATAATACGCAGTTCCATAAATAAGAAAGTCGGGCAAAAAGTCTTTGTATACTCCATAGAAGAAATTCTTGAAAACATTTTCAACGCCCCAAGTGAACACTTTCCCGAATCCTTGCATTAAAAATATCAAGCCCAATACCATTCGCAAAGTTAGAACGGCGATTGATTTATTTAAATCAATTTTTTCTTTCATAATGGAAGGGTATAATTATTTATCTGACCAAATAGCCAATTCGTTGTTAGACGGATCAAAAAACTGAAATCGACGGCCACCTGGAAAAGAAAAAATTTCTTTTGAGATTTTACCTCCTGCTGCAACAACGATACCCTTAATTTCCTCAAGGTTTTGATGGTATAAAATGACCAACGCACCATTCGTTATTTCTTCGTCTGATTGTTCAAACCCACCTTGAATTCCGCTGTCGGAAAAGGCTGTGTAGGTTGGTCCGTAATCCGTAAAGGTCCAATTGAAAGCTGCGGTATAGAATTCCTTAATACTATTTAGGTCCTTTGCTAGGAATTCAATGTAGTTTATGTGGTTGTCTGTTGGGTCCATAGGTGCTAGTAATTAATTCTGTTTGTATTCTATTTTCGCGGATCAGTTTCAAGAATTGAATATTCAAAATTATCTGACCACCCGCTTTTCAGAGGTAATATTTGCCTTCCTCGTCCTTCTTGTATCATTCCAACTTTTTCAAGAACCTTAATGGATCCAATGTTTTCAATTGCACACCCCGCTTGTATTCTGTGTAAACCAAGATCGTTAAATCCAAAATTCAACACTTCCCTTAAAACTTCAGTAGCATAGCCTTTATTCCAATAATCAACATGGAATTTGTACCAGACCTCCCCTCTTCGATGCTTCTTATCCCAAAGTTTAAAACCAAACAATCCAATGGGCTGGTTGTCTAATTTACCTTCAATCTTAAACGTGTAGCTTTTAATGAGCTCTAGTTCATTTTGGACAATCCAAGGTTCGATAATGGACTTTGTTTGTTCGATACTTTCAGGAATACCCAAAGCATTAAATTCATCTGTTTCATTTAAAGAATGAAGGCGGTGAATAAAGTCCAAATCGGATAAATCAATCAATTTTAACCTTGTTCTTTCTGTTGATAGTTCAATTTTACTCATTTCTAATCTTCTCAGTTAAGATGCCTTTTTATATTCTTTCAATGCAGATCGCCAGTCAATTTACTGAATTCTAACGCGACTATATTCAAATTCTTGAAATGAATTGTATTCTGGAAACGGTGCGCAATTAATTTCCAGTCTTTCAACTCAAGCAAATTCAACTTAGGCCTCTTCAGTCAAACAAAACCCGCTTTTGTTATCTTTGTTCACTTATGAAAAGCTTCGTTTCTGGATTCTTCATTCTACTCGCACAAATTGCATTTTGTCAAGACACTCCTGATTTCAAAATCGATGTGTCGGAGATGGTCGTTGTTCCAAAACAGTATATCATTACGAAAGCTCCAAAGTCGATTAAGATTGACGGAAAAGCAGAAAAATCTTGGGAAAATGCAGCTTTCACCGATCCATTTATAGACATCGCACAGGGCCCGACACCAAAATTCCAAACGCGAACGAAGATGATGTGGGATGAAAACTACATCTACGTTTACGCTGAATTGGAAGAGCCGCATATTTGGGGAGACATTGTGAAACGCGACGAAATCATTTACCTAAACAACGACTTCGAAGTTTTTATTGACCCTTCTCCTAAAACGGAAGCCTACGCCGAAATTGAACTAAACGCTTTAAATACAGTATGGGATTTATTGTTGAATCGACCGTATCGCGCACAAGGTTACGCCAATTTTCATTGGAATTTAGATGAGCTTCAAACCGCAGTTCGTGTTAAAGGAACAATGAACGACCCAAGCGATGAAGATACCCATTGGACTGTCGAAATGGCAATTCCAATGCGACCGCTTATCGAACTGAAAAACGATCATAGACAACTTCCTAAAGACGGCGATCAATGGAGAATGAATTTCTCTAGAGTAGAGTGGGATTACGATTTAGTTGATGGCGAATACACGCGCAAAAAAATTGACGGTAAACTTCAAAACGAATACAATTGGGTATGGAGCAATCAAACGGCGATCAATATGCACATGCCCGAAAATTGGGGAATCGTTCAGTTTACGGATCAAAAAAGTTCAGAAGGCATTGAATTTAACCTCGATCCAGATTTAATTTACAAGCAGAATTTGTTCGCTTTGTATCGCGAGATTAAACTCAAACGTCCTAAGAATATTTGGGCCATGCACCCTTTGGAAACATTTACGGTGGAAACCACTTTCGATACGGATCAGAAAATCACTTCAGAAGTTCGAAAAACAGAATTGGGATTTGAAATCACATTGACAAGCCCTGTTTCTGGAAAGAAATACGCTATTAATGAAAATGGAAAACTGATTGAAAGCAAAGAGGAAATTGTACCGTTTGCAATCGGAACTTGGGCGCACGGTGGAAATGAATTCGACGAAAAAGAATGGTCGAAAAAACTGAAGACGTACGACTCACTTGGAATCACCGATATTCTTGTCGGAGGAAGTCCAATGTTTTTAACAGAGTTGGTTCAACGCGCAAACAAGAAAAACATTAAAGTCCATGCTTGGATGTGGACTTTGAACCGTCCGAATGACACAATTGCCAACAAACATCCCGAATGGTATGCTGTCAATAGAAACAATGAAAACTCGCTGGATTACCGAGCGTATGTCGACTATTATCAATGGTTGAGCCCTTTTCACCCTGAAGCGCGAGACTACATTAAAAGCAACGTTCAAAAATTGCTAAAAGTAGACGGGCTAGCCTCTATTCACTTGGATTATGTTCGCTACGTAGACGTAATTCTAGGCGCCGATTTACAACCAAAATATGGATTGGTTCAAGACCATGAAATGCCTGAGTACGACTATGGATACCATCCAATTGCGCGCGAACAATTCAAAGCCCTTTTTGACAAAGATCCAATCGAAATGGAGCATCCAGAACTGAGCACAGAATGGCGCCAATTTCGCATGAATGCGATCACAACTTTGGTCAATGAAATTGCCGAAATGGTGCATGCTGAAAATCAAAAATTAACGGCTGCGGTTTTCCCTTTTCCAGAAATGTCGCGGCAAATGGTGCGTCAAGCTTGGAACGATTGGAATCTCGATGCGGCCTACCCAATGATCTACCACAACTTCTACCGTGAGAACATCAACTGGATTGGCTATGCAACTGAACAAGGCGTGAACGATGTTGATTTCCCTATCAATTCAGGATTGTTCATGCCCGGTTTTGAAAGTCCAGAAGATTTCGAAAAAGCAATTCGATTGGCAAAAGAAAAAGGCGCAAAAGGGGTTACCTTCTTTACCGTTGACGGAATGAAACCTGAATACAAAGAGGTGTTAATGAAACTGAAAAAGGAATTGAAATAGAACACCATGAAATCTTTTACTCCAATGAAGTCTCTTTTAATTTTCACATTAGCACTTATCCTGCTATCCCAAAAATCAAATGATGAAAGAATTCTTTATAAAGGAACACATCCAGGTGTAGAAGGAAAGGTCGAATTAATTCTTCACGGCAAACGCACGATTAATATAGCTGAATCAAATATTATCGAGATCCGAGGAAAATTGTCAGGAAAGAATTTTTTTCGGCTCCAAGCATCAGGAATGTCTCTCTCGAAAGTGAAAGGCAAAGGCATGTACGATATTAGACCAGGCCCAGGAAAAAATTTATCCCTTAAGATCGTAATCGCGAATCCAACATCAGAAGTGAGAACAGTTAAAACTATAAAGTTAGATCGATTTGTAAAAAACAAATGGCCAAAAAAGCAATAAGCTAAATCTTAAAGAGCTTTAATTCCAGCTCGTTCCGTCTTTCGAATCTTTAACCACAATTCCAGCAGTTGCCAATCCATCTCGAATTTTATCAGATGTTGTCCAGTCTTTGTTTTCACGTGCTTCTTGACGTAAATCCAATACCAAATCCATAACTGGGCTCAATTTGTCGTCTCCTCCAGAATTTCCTTGTTTTAATCCAAGAACGTCTTGTACGAAAGCATTCATTTCCGTTTGAAGCAATTCTAAATCCTCCTTTGAAACTGTTTGACTTCCATCTTTCACAGAGTTTATAAACTTCACCGCTTCGAATAAATTTGCCACCAAAATTGGAGCATTAAAATCATCATTCATTGCTGCGTAGAAACTTGCAACCAAATCCTGAATATTCAAAGACGATTCCTTCGACGTTTTCAAATTCGTTGAAGTCTTTAATGCTTCAGCCAGTTTATCGTATCCTTTTTCGGCAGCCAATAATGCATCCGAAGTGAAATCAAGTGTGCTTCTGTAATGTGCCTGCATCATAAAGAACCGAACCACCATCGGGTCGAAAGGCTTCTCCATGAAATCATTGACACCCGAAAACAACTCTTCAGGTAAAATTGAATTCCCTGTCGATTTACTCATCTTCTTTCCGTTCAATGTCAACATGTTCCCATGCATCCAATAGCGAACTGGAGCTTTTCCGTTTGAGGCTGTTCCTTGCGCAATTTCACACTCGTGGTGCGGAAATTTAAGGTCCATTCCTCCTCCGTGAATGTCAAATTCTTCTCCTAAATATTTTGTGCTCATTGCTGAACACTCTAAGTGCCAACCTGGAAAACCAAGTCCCCAAGGAGACGGCCATTTCATCAAATGTTCATCAGAAGCGTTCTTCCACAAAGCAAAATCCAAAGGCGCTCTTTTCTCGTCTTGACCGTCAAGGTCACGCGTATTGGAAATTAAATCTTCAATCTTTCTTCCTGAAAGTTCACCGTAAGGGTGCGATTCGTTGTATTTCTCAACATCAAAATAAACCGATCCGTTTGATTCGTAAGCGAAACCGTTGTCCAAAATCGAAAGAATCATTTCAATCTGTTCGATAATATGACCAGTAGCCGTTGGTTCAATATTCGGAGGAATGCTGTTGAACTGGTCCATCACTTTATGGAAGTCCAACGTATATTGTTGAACAATTTCCATCGGTTCCAATTGCTCCAAACGTGCTTTTTTCGAAATCTTATCTTCGCCTTCATCCGCGTCGTCAACGAGATGTCCAACATCCGTGATGTTTCGAACATAACGTACTTTATAGCCAAGATGCGTCAAATAACGGTAGACCAAATCGAAAGAAATAAACGAACGACAATTCCCCAAGTGAACATTGCTGTAAACCGTTGGTCCACATACGTACAAGCCTACAAAACCTTCCTGTACAGGAATGAATTTAACTTTCTCGCCACTTAAACTGTTGTAAATTTTTAAATCTTTCAATTCCATGATATTTGTCACTCTTTTCGCGTGATTAGAACAAATATAAATTTAAAACCTGAGTTCGATTCTAAAATGCAATTAGATTGCTTGAAAACAATTGCATTTGAGATTTTCAACTTAAAGGAATAACGAGTTATTTCGAGTACTTTTAAAAAACATTCATCTTAGAATAAAATAGACATGAAAATTGGGTTCTTGATTTCCCTTTGCCTTGTTTCGAGTCTTTGTTTTGCCCAAAATGGCGATTCAGATAGACCGAATCGGCCCGACAATAAATCCAAATTGGGTGGACTTGTGGCGTATTATATTTGGGAAGAAGATTCTCTAGGAAAAATCACGGAGGGCAGTTTAATGAAGCCGTATCGAATCAATGATATTGTTGTTTTGAACTCGGCCATCAAACCCAAAAAGAAGGTCACTGGCAAACGAATGAAGCTTGCAATTAGTGGAATATACCACAACAATTCAAGAAAAGCGAAACGCTATATTAAGACGCACCCGAAGAAAGACGAATCCGACCTTGTTCATGTTCCCCTTCGGAAAAGTGAGGCCTTTGAAATGTCATCTGTTCAATACACATTCAAGAATGGTTCTTGGGATAGTTCTCCGCGCAAAAACGTCTTGTATTTTAATGTTTATGCCGACTCATCGAAGAAATATTCCCACAGTAACGACTCAATAATGCTAAAGCATTTCGACGTAAACCGTAAGGCAGACGGCCACTATATGGTAAAGACTTTTTGGGATACAAAGAACAAAATCATCGATCAACAAGTGTATGACTACAGTGGACAAAACATCACTTCTTATTGCATTTCAAGTGAAGTTGAACTTGCCCAACGCGTTTTAATATTCTCGAATGGATACCGAGGGCCGAAAAGGAACAAAGACATTACCGACAACCTTATCACAAAACGTGACAGGTATTGGTACTGGATGAAACTCGATAAACTGTTTCTGGAAAGAATGGAGCCAGACAATTATTATTACATCGACGGGAATCATCACATTAACACTTCGACGCATCGCAATAAGGCCAATTTTGTAAGCAGTTATGCACGGGTTAAAGCGCTCAAGAAAAAGTCAGAAAAAGCGGCCGAATACCAATTGCTAAACACCAAGCCAAACTCGGAAGGATTCCTGCAGAGAAAAGAAGCAGGAACGATTGCCGCAAAGGCCTATTTATCAATTCGATGCACGCTCCCTGGTTGCAATGAGGTAAAAGACACCTTGGACATGGTGTGCCACAGTATGGGGTATGCTTACGCCATAGGATTTTTAGAAGCTTTGCGAGGCCAAGTGGTCTTTGGAAAAATCTACATCATTGCAGCTGAAAATGCTTGCGCCGATGGCATGGATTGGTCTGAATTTGAAGAGGTCTGGCAATACGGCAGCAATTTGGATCAAAAAGAGGCCGATCCAGTTTGGGAACAAGACGGTGTTGCTCCTCAATGTGAAGTCAAAAATATTGAATCTGCTAAAATCGGTGGCAGGGTGTTTTTACCGTCCTATATTCGCAAAAAAGACTTCGTAAATAGCCATATGCTCAAACAATACCACTGGATTATTAAAAATCTGGACCCTGGAGACCCTGGATATGTAAATTAATTCCCGCTGCAACTGGCTACTTTAGGGCAATTCATATAAATAGGTATTCACTCCTTTAAAATTCAATGTCCCTTTGTCTCATAAACATGTAAACTCCCTTGTCTACTGAGGTTTAAGCAAATTAAGCTCCTTTTTCCACCTGATATCAAATGTGCCAAAACTGATTGAACTTTACCCCTTTGTCGAAAGATAAGCGCCATTCAGAAGCCTTATTCAACAGTTCGTCGTTCAAGGATATAGCTTGAAGGCTTCTTTTTTAGCACAAAATGCCCTAGCTTTGCACTTAATTAACTGGAAACAGACGATTTATAAACATAACTATTATTCACCAATACTACCTCTATGAGCCTTCTATTGAAGCGTGTCCTTTTTGTCGGACTACTTTCATGGTTTAACACCGCACAAGCACAAATAGATACAATATTCTGGTTTGCAGCTCCAGAGGTTTCTGCTTCCGTAGGCGATAATCCCATTTATTTGAGATTCATGACCTACCAAAACGCATCTGATGTGAGTGTAACCGTTCCAGCCAACGGTGGGTTTGCGCAAATCGACTTGACAATTCCAGCGAATTCTGTGGATAGTATTAACCTTACTCCGTTTTTATCGAGCATAGAAAGTCCTGCTGCGGACCTCGCTTCCAACAATGGAATTAAAATTACTGCAACCGAAAACATAAGCGCATTCTACGAATTAAAAAGCCCAACCAATAAAGAAGTGTTTTCATTAAAAGGAAACAAATCGATCGGTCAGAACTTTTATACGCCTTTCCAAAAATTTTGGGACAATGCTGTAACAGCTCCCGTTTCGTTTTCTTCAATTGATATCGTTGCGACTGAAGATGGTACAACTGTACTAATCACACCTAGAACAGGTGTCGTTGGACCTCATGTTCAGGATGTTTCATTTTCCGTTCTTCTTAACGAAGGCCAGACGTATAGCGCAAGAGATATAGACGTTAACGGTTCTACTACGCTAGCAGGATCGATCATTGCCGCAGACAAACCAATTGCAGTAACTGTTTTTACAGGAGCTTTAATAAATGGTGGATGTGTCAGTACAATGGGTGATCAAATTACTCCAGTGCCTTATACAGGGACGAAATTCGTTGTCAACACGGGAACTTCTTCAAACGATCGCGTTTACATTTTAGCGACTCAAAACGGGACAAGTGTTTCAGTTGAAAATTCTGGATCGACTTCGACTTTAATCAACTGGGGGGAAACATTTGAAATTTCAGTTACAGATGCTATTAATTATATCTCGACAAGTAAACCTGTTTATGTTTGGCATACTTCAGGGTATGGATGCGAGTTAAGTGGAGCGCAAGTTCCGAACTTACAATGCGCAGGAACCTACAACACAGCATTTACAAGAACAACAACTGATTCGCTAGGTTTGATTCTTTATACACGGTCTGGTTTCGAAGGGCAATTTGCTCTAAACGGAGTTCCAGCTTTAATTCCAGCTCTTGCTTTTACCGATGTTCCTGGAACAAGCGGCGAATACAAAAGTGCTATCATTTACTACAACACGACAGACGTGCCTCTGAATTCATACAATGAAGTAACAAATACTGGCGATATTTTTGGCCTTGGTGTTGTTTCTGGGAATGGCGGAAGCGGTAGTTCTTACGCTTATCTATCCGAGTTCAATTCATATCCATTTATTGATGCTGGATTGGACGATACGATTTGTGCAAACACCTCAATCTCCATTACTGGTTTGATTGGCGGTGGAGATGTAACTGGTGTTTGGAGTACAAGTGGGTTTGGCGGTTTCTCAAGCACAACCGATGCTCTAATCAACACTTATGTTCCAAGTCCATTGGATACTTTGATTTCTCCAATTCAACTAATATTAACAACAACGGGGCCTTGTCCTGTATTAAAAGATACGATCTTCTTGGATGTTGATCCTTCACCGATTGTTAGTGCTTCGGCCGATCAATCCGTTTGTGAAAACAACTCAGTTGTACTTCTAGCAGGTTCTGTAAACGGTGGCGCTGCGACTGGTTATTGGGCATCTTCTGGAACGGGAACATTTAGTCCTGACAGCGCAGCACTCGATGCGAATTATCTTCCTTCAGCAGCTGACTTAAGTGCTGGAAGTGTTGAATTGGTATTGATCTCAACCAATTTCGGGTCTTGTTTAGCAGAGTCCGATACAATGGAAATATTATTTACATCAGCGGCTTTAGTCGATGCAGGAATTCCAGACACCATCTTCGTTTGTGAAAACAATACGGCTGTCTCATTGGGCGGTTCTGTATCTGGAGTTACAACAACTGGAAAATGGCTTTCGTCAGGAACTGGAGTTTTTAGCCCTGATAACCTAGACCTTAACGCGAACTATCAACCGAGTATTGCAGACATAACAGCGGGAGAAGTTTGGATTTTCTTAGAATCAACTTCAAATGGAGGTTGTGTTCCAGTTCAGGACAGTTTACTGGTTTCCTTTACACCGGCGCCCGTCGTTAATGCAGGAACCAATTTCATTGCATGTTCAAACGATGCAGCAATTGTTTTAAGTGGTACTGTTGGCGGCGGAACATCAACTGGTGTTTGGTCTGGTGGAAACGGTATTTATGCATTAGACAGTGCGGACTTGGGAGCGGCATATACGCCAACAGCAGCAGAAATTACTGGTGGAACTATGTTCTTAACCTTAACTTCTACGAACAACGGAGGATGTTTAGCAGTAACGGGCAACGTACAAATTAACTTTGTTGCACCGCCTTTCGCTAACTTCAGTTTCACAGAAGAATGTTTATACAATCAATCCGCGTTCAATGATTTCTCATTGCCTGGTTATGGAAATTTAGATAGCTGGCAATGGAATTTTGGTGATTTAGGAACTTCTGCAAATCAAAATGAAATGCATGATTATGCAATTGCAGGAACATACAATGTTCAATTGATTGTAGGATCTGACGCAGGATGTTACGATACCTTGACGCAACAAGTTCAAGCGTTCGAAGTTCCCGTTTCAGGGTTTAGCTTCATTGCGGATTGCCCAAACAATCAAATTATTGTAAACTTCACGGATGAATCAACATCGGTTGCTGATGCGATCAACTTTTGGCATTATGATTTCGGTGGACAAGGAACTTCGGCAATGGAAGATCCAACTCAATTGTTCTCATCGAATGGAGATTATACGATTCTTCATATTGTTGGAACGGCGAACGGGTGTTACGATACAACATCTCAAATTTTAAGTGTTCCTCCGTTTCCAGTTGCTGACTTCTCTTACAATTCATCGAATGGTTTAAATGTAGGTGCGATTTTCAACTTCGTAAATACATCGACGGATGCGACATCGTATTTCTGGAATTTTGGAAACACGAACACGTCAACAGCTACTAACCCATCGAATACGTATTTCCAAAACGGCATTTACACTGTTACTTTATTTGCCACTAGCGATCTAGGATGTGTGGATAGTACTTCTCAATTTATTTCGATAGAAACGATTACAACTGAGATTTCAACAATAATTCCAAATGCGATTTCACCGAATGGCGATTTCAAAAACGATGTTTGGAAACTTGAATTTATCGATATTTTATTCCCGAATGCTCATGTTGATATTTTCAATGAGTGGGGTCAATTGTTATTCGAATCGGATGGATATGATATCCCGTGGGATGGAAAGTTTAACAATGAGTTCGTTCCAGACGGGACGTATTATTACATCATAGATTTAAGAGACTCGGGGGATCCGGAGAAGGATATTTTTAAAGGAACGCTACTCGTACTTAAAAGCAAAAACTAATGAAAAGATTTGCACTTACACTTATAGGAACGGTCATTATAGCATCGGGCGCCCTGTCTCAACAACGAGCAGGATACTCGAACTTCTTGCTGAATGATTATTACTTCAATCCAGCGATTGCAGGAAGTAAAAATGTTCACGAGGCGAACTTGGCCTACAGAAACCAATGGGTCGGATTTGATGGTTCACCAACATTAATGATGGGGAATTTTCAAGGGTCTATTAAAAATGAAGGCAAGATGGGTTATGGCCTTTCGCTTGTTTCTGAGAACAAAGGAATTACCCAAAACACAGCCATTTATTTGAATTACGCACATCACTTTAAATTAAGTGAAAACGTAAAACTTGGTTTGGGAATTCAACCGGGATATATGCAGCACAGAGTTCGTTTGTATGATGCCCAAGTTGCAGATCCTGGAGATGATGTATTAACAGGTACTGTTTATTCTGCCAACGCATTGGATGTAAGTACTGGATTCCATTTGTATTCGAAAAAGTTCTTTTTAATGGGTTCTGCCCACAGGTTATTAGGAAGACAAATTCAATTTACGAGCTACAACGACAACCTTGCTTTTCACGTGAATGGAATTGTCGGATACAGCTTCCACATTAAGACGAAGGGGAAGAAGATTTTTGAATTGCAGCCAAGTTTCATGGCTAGATATACGAAGCCAGTACCGTTTCAATACACAGCAATGTTGAAAGGAACATTCGATAAAAAAATGTGGCTGGGACTTTTGTACAGGTCAGATGATGCCATCGGAATTTCAGCGGGTGTAACGTTAAGAAAAAGATTTAGTATTGGATATGGATACGATTATACCCTATCTAAAATGAGCAACTATCAATCCGGTTCTCATGAAGTAATGCTGTCGTTTGTCATCACAAAGGACAAGCCATCGCTTGCAGAAGAAGACGAAAACCACAACAACAGTATTCTGGAGGATATGCAGAAGAGATTGGATGAGGAGAAAAAAAATAAGAATAAATAATTAGTACTATGAGACTACTTAGATTTATCGTCCTGTTGGTTGTTTTCATGAAAATGGGAACAACGACAGTGAATGCACAGATAGATACTGTGTTTTGGTTTGCGGCTCCATGGGTAACTCCAGATCATGATGGCAACGTGCAAATGGCATTTAGAATTTCAACATTTGGCGCTCCTGCTAATGTAAGAATTCAACTTCCAACTGGAACGTACGACACCACATTCGTCGTTCCTGCAAACAGTGTAGCGTCTATTCCCCTCGACCATATCGTCAATGATATAGAAAGTAAACCTGCCGATGCGGTATTGACCTCTGGAATCAAAATCACTTCTGATGAAATGATGACGGTCGTTTACGATTTCATTTCCGATTTGATAACCATTAGCCCTGGGACTCCGAACAATCCTGAAACGTATTCTCTAAAAGGCCAAAACGGAATGGGAACTGAATTCGTGGTCCCTTTTCAAACCTTATGGAACAACCGATTATTAACCAATGATAGAAACGGTGATTTAACTATTACCCAACCGAAACAATTTTTCTCTGTTATTGCAACGGAAGACAATACAACCATTTATATCAAACCAAATTGTGACGTTGTTGGTCATCCCGCAGACATGACGTATGCAGTCGTTTTACCTTTGGCAGGAAATGTCTATACCTGCGAAAATGTCGTCTTGACAACGAGTAATGCTGGGAGTAATCTCAGTGGCTCAATTGTCAGTGCGAACAAACCCGTTTCTGTGACCATTAATGATGACTCCGTAAATCCAGCTGGTGGAGGTGGTTGTTTTGATTTAATGGGAGATCAAATTGTTCCAACTGACGTAATCGGCAATGAATATATTGTAAACATTGGTCGTTTGAATGTTGGTTCGAATGAATCCATTTTTATTATTCCAGCGGAAAACTTCACAACAATAACTGTAACCGATGGAGGAGTTACAACTCAGTTGATGAATCAAGAAGAGACTTGGCAATACTCAATTACCGATACTTTAACGCATGTGATAGCAGACAAACCCGTTTATCTAATTCACATGTCTGGTTAGGGTTGTGAATTAGGACTTGCTATTCTTCCTCCGTTGAACTGTGCTGGTTCGGCTGAAGTTTCATTTCCAAGAAATAACAATCAAGCCTTTTCTTTGAACTTGCTTTGTGAAACTGGAAATGAAGTTGGATTTACTTTAACCGCTGGTGGTGGTGGAACAGGTGCAATAAAC
>JAWUWJ010000104.1:0-25452 GCA_034111925.1 Crocinitomicaceae bacterium | reverse complement strand
AACGTTCTTCATGAATATCATTGAGCTTTTAGTTGCCTTGTTACAGGCATATATTTTCACGATGCTTACAGCGTTGTACTTCGGTTCAGCGTCTGCAACAGCAGAGCATCACTAGTTTGTATTTAATAACCCTTAAATAAAAGTAAAATGGACGAAACAGCAGCAGCAATTAAGTTAATCGGAGCTGGATTGGTAGTTATCGGTGTAGGTATCGGTATCGGAAGAATCGGTGGATCTGCAATGGATGCAATCGCACGCCAACCAGAAGCTACAAACAAAATTCAAACAGCAATGTTGATCGCAGCAGCGCTTATTGAAGGAATTGGATTCGCAGCGTTATTCGCGGTATAGTAACCAATTAGTTTTATCTCAATGCCGCAACGATTGGTTGCGGCTGAGAGAGTTAAGAGTTAAGAAAAGAAAAAAGGGATGAAATTATTAGAAGATTTTTCGTTTGGGTTGTTCATGTGGCAAACAATATTGTTTTTAGCATTGTTATTCTTGCTAAGAAAGTTTGCATGGAAACCTATTCTGAACGCAGTAAATGAGCGTGAAGAAAAAATTTCAGATTCATTAGCACAAGCAGAAAAAGCTCAAGAAGAGTTGAAACAAATGCAAGCGCAAAATGAAGATTTACTGAAAGAAGCGCGTGCAGAAAGAGATGGAATGATCAAAGACGCTAAAGAGACAGCGGTTAAGATGATTACAGATGCAAAAGACGCTGCCAAAGAAGAAGGGAGCAAAATGTTAGCTTCAGCTCAAGAATCAATCAACGCTGAGAAAGTTGCTGCGATTATGGAGTTGAAAACTACAGTTGCAGCATTCTCAATTGAAATTGCTGAGACAATCGTTCGCGGTGAATTGGCATCAGAAGATAAGCAGAAAGCTTTAGCAGATAAAATGGCTGAAGACATTAACTTGAATTAAGCATCAGATGAAAAGTACCAAAGTAGCATCAAGATACGCGAAAGCATTACTAGAATTAGCCGTTGAACAAAAGAAGGTTGATTCAGTACTTGGTGATATGCACTTTTTGCTTCAAACCAACAAAGAAGAGAAAGACTTCAGAACGCTTATTGAAAGCCCATTAATTAAGGCTGATAAAAAGATTTCAATTTTTAAATTGATTTTTGAGCAATTTGAAGAAGTAACCGTTTCTTTCGTTGAGTTGATCACTAAAAATGGTCGTGAAGCAATTTTGCCATATATCGCTGAAGAGTTTGACGCGCAGGTGAAAGCTTATAAAGGAATCGTGCCAATGACATTAACGTCAGCGCATCCTTTACATGAAGATACAAAGCAAACAATACTGGATAAGATTCAAGGTTCGATTAAAGGAACTTTGGAAGTAACAGAAGAAATAGACGAGTCTTTAATAGGAGGATTCGTGGTAAAAATGGGAGATATGCAAATCGATGCTTCTGTTTTGAACCAGTTTAATAATTTAAAACAACGTTTAGCACGTTAATTTAAGGGCCCACTGAGCTAGTCGAAGTGAGCCTTATTTAATATCTACATAAGATGGCGGATGTAAAACCAGCAGAAGTTTCTGCAATATTAAGAGAGCAATTATCAGGATTTCGTTCTGAAGCAGAATTGCAAGAAGTTGGTACTGTACTTCAAATTGGAGATGGTATTGCTCGTATTTATGGACTTGGAGGAGTTCAATACGGTGAATTGATTGAGTTCGATGGTGGACTTCAAGGAATCGCTTTGAACTTAGAGGAAGACAACGTTGGTGCTGTACTTCTTGGAAAATCTACTAAAGTAAAAGAAGGAGACACTGTAAAGCGTCTTGGTCGTATTGCTTCAGTTAAGGTTGGAGAAGGAATGGTTGGACGTGTAGTTGATACTCTTGGACATCCAATCGATGGTAAAGGACCAATTGAAGGTGAATTGTACGAAATGCCAATCGAGCGTAAAGCTCCAGGTGTACTTTTCCGTCAGCCGGTAAACGAACCTCTTCAAACTGGAATTAAGGCAATTGATGCAATGATTCCTGTTGGTCGTGGACAACGTGAGCTTGTCATTGGTGACCGTCAAACTGGGAAAACAACAGTTTGTATTGATACAATTATTAACCAAAAAGAATTTCACGATAGAGGAGAAACAGTTTTCTGTATCTACGTTGCAATTGGTCAAAAAGGATCAACTGTTGCTGGTATCGTTAAGAAATTAGAAGATGCAGGTGCAATGGCTTATACAGTTGTTGTAGCAGCAAACGCTTCTGATTCTGCTCCAATTCAATTCTACGCTCCAATGACTGGTGCCGCGATTGGTGAGTTCTTTAGAGATACTGGTCGTCCGGCATTAATCGTCTTTGATGATTTGTCTAAACAAGCAGTAGCATACCGTGAGGTTTCACTTCTTCTTCGTCGCCCTCCAGGACGTGAGGCATACCCAGGAGATGTATTTTACCTTCACTCAAGATTATTAGAGCGTTCTGCAAAAATCATTGCTGATGATGAGATTGCAAGACAAATGAATGATTGCCCAGAATCAATTAAACACTTGGTAAAAGGTGGTGGTTCGTTAACAGCGCTTCCAATTATTGAAACACAAGCAGGTGATGTTTCTGCATATATTCCAACAAACGTAATTTCGATTACTGATGGTCAGATCTTCTTAGAAGGTGACTTGTTTAACGCAGGGATTCGTCCAGCGATTAACGTAGGGATCTCAGTATCACGTGTAGGTGGAAATGCACAAATTAAGTCAATGAAGAAAGTTGCCGGTACATTGAAGCTTGATCAAGCTCAATACCGTGAACTAGAAGCATTCGCTAAGTTTGGATCTGATTTAGATGCATCAACAAAATCTGTACTTGATAAAGGTTCAAGAAACGTTGAGATCTTAAAGCAAATGGAAGGTGATCCTTACCCAGTAGAGAAGCAAGTTGCTATTATCTATGTTGGTTCTAAAGGATTAATTCAAAATGTTCCAGTTTCGAAAGTAAAAGAATTCGAAACTGAATTTTTGGATTTCTTAGATGCAAAACACAGAGATACATTGGATGCACTTAAAGGCGGAAAATACACTTCAGCAGAAACTGATGTGTTAGAGACTGTTGCAAAAGAGCTTTCAGCGAAATACTAGAGAATTATGAATTAGGAGTTATGAGTTAGGAATTAATACTTCCGAATTCATAATTCATAATTATAAAAGATGGCAAATCTTAAAGAAATAAAAAACAGAATTACCTCAATTTCATCTACGATGCAGATTACTTCTGCGATGAAAATGGTTTCTGCTGCAAAATTGAAGCGAGCTCAAGATGCTATTACGCAAATGCGTCCTTATGCTGAGAAATTGCAAGAGATCTTGGGGAATCTTAGTGCTACATTGGATCTTTCAGAGAATGCGTTTGCAGATCAAAGAGAGGTTAAAAATGTAATCATCGTTGGTGTAACTTCGAATAGAGGTTTATGTGGTGGTTTCAACAACAACATCATCAAGAAAGCGAATGCGCTTATCGCTGGTGAATATGCTGATTGTAACATTAAGACAATTGCTGTTGGTAAGAAGGTGAATGATGCTTTCAAAAAATCAGCGGACTATACTCGCCCAGATGGTATTGGAGAAGCAGAAGAAATGTTCAACGATTTGTCGTTCGAACGCAGTTCTGTTTTGGCTCAGTATTTAATGGATGAATTTCAAGCTGGAAACGTGGATAAAGTTGTTATCGTTTACAACAAGTTTAAAAACGCAGCGGTTCAGGATGTTATGGATGAGCAATTTTTGCCAATTATTCCAACGGTAGCGGAAGCAGGTTCTTCAACAGGTGATTACTTGTTCGAACCTTCTAAAGTTGAAATCGTTGAGGATTTATTGCCAAAATCATTGAAAATTCAATTGTTCAAAGCGTTATTGGATTCGTATGCATCTGAGCACGGAGCGAGAATGACAGCAATGCACAAAGCAACTGACAACGCAGGCGACATGAAGCGTGATTTAACACTTCAATACAACAAAGCGCGTCAAGCTTCAATTACAAATGAGATTCTTGAAATCGTTGGTGGTGCAGAAGCACTGAACGGTTAGAAGAGATATACTTTTATTGAAAGCCCTCTTGATTTGATCGAGAGGGCTTTTTTTGTGGTTTAATTTCTAGTGGTAAATCAATGATGTATTTTTTGATAAATGCACTATAGTGGATTTATATATCTTTACCCTCACCAATTCAACATGGAAACACACTGGTTATTTCTAGCTCTGCTACCGCTGGTTGCATTTTTATATGCTGCGGTAGGTCATGGAGGTGCAAGCGGTTATTTGGCGCTTATGGCCCTGTTTGAGTTCGCCCCAGACGAGATGAAATCCACAGGGCTTCTTCTTAATTTATTTGTTGCCGCGATTTCCTTCTATCATTTTTGGAAAAGTGGCTATTTCAAAGGCAAACTCTTCCTCGTTTTTGCCGTCGGTTCCATTCCGTTTGCGTTTTTAGGTGGAATGCTCGAGGTCGATGTGAAAACCTACAAAATCATACTCGGTATTCTCTTGATTTTTGCAATTCTCAAAATGTTAGGAGCCTTTGGAAAGGAATCAAAAGAGATTAAAAAAGTCGGTTGGATGGCTGGAATTTCAACGGGAGCGGCAATTGGATTCTTTTCAGGTTTGATCGGAATCGGAGGAGGAATAATCTTGAGTCCTGTTATTCTTTTGTTTAAATGGGGATCGATGAAAGAAGCCGCCGCTGTATCTGCATTGTTTATTTGGGCGAATTCCGCTGCAGGAATGTCGGGTCAACTCAATTCGGGAATTCAATTGAGTACAGATATTTGGATCTTCGTTGGCTTGGCGGTAATCGGTGGTTTTGTGGGAAGCTGGGTCGGAAGTAAGAAAATGAACAATCAGGCGCTGCGGTATTTATTGGCGTTCGTTCTTATTCTTGCCAGTGTTAAGTTGGTGTTTACTTAAATTCATTTCATTTTAAAGCAGCTCATAAGCCTACTTTAAACGTGTATAAAACAATAGTATTTTAATCACGTTGTAACAAATTGGCCATTTATTTTGTTTCTCTTTAACACTCACATGGAATTACGATTATGAAAACACTAACATTATTTTTTGTCCTTCTTGGGGGAATTACTTTCGCTCAAAGAGATGCTTCGTCGAATATGTTCTGGAACAATTACTCGAACATAAACCCTGCGATGAGTGGAATGGAATATAAAATGCACGGATCTGTTCTTCACAGAATTCAATGGCCATCACTATCAAATACCCTTCGGTCAAGTTTTATAAACTTCAATATGCGATTAAAAGACAAGCATGGTGTTGGAATCAATTATACAAATGATCGTTACTCAATCTGGTACACCAATAAGGTTAGTGCCAACTACAATTATCAAATGGAATTGGGAGAAAATTCAAAACTCTCTGTTGGAGCCGCAGCATCACTGAATGATTTTCGTACGGATTATGGAAAAATGACTTTTTCGGTGCCTATGGAGCCTGAGTATAGAGTTACAGATATCAATGCAAATTTGGGTGTTGCATATACCTGGAAAAAACTCCTTGTTCATGGAAGTGCAACGAATATTTTCAACAGCGTCCTAAATTCCGATGATGTTGCAAGTAATTTCTTCGATTTGAGGACTTTTCATATTGGCGCGGCCTATGATTTTAGCCTTGGGGAACGGTTTTCTTTAAAGCCGCAATTGTTAAGTCAGTTTACCGACGGTTTTATTGGTTTATATCTAAATACTCAATTTGCGTTTAAAGATAAATACTGGATTGGTGCTACCGTTGGAGCTAGAGATAATTATGCGTTTATAGCAGGGTGGAATGTCAAAGAGAAATTTCGAGTGGCCTATTCTTACGATAGAACAATAAGTAAATTGAACAATGGTTTTAGTGCAGGATCACACGAGTTTTCTCTTGGTTTTTATTTGAAATAGATCGAATTTTTGTGGTTCTCTTTTTTTGGGTAGAATAAAGTTTGTTAACTTTATTCTACCCAAAATCAACCCAATGCGCATTCTACTGCTTTTTCTTTTTTGCACGTTTCAATTAAATTCACAAGTTGTTGACCGTTACAATTACGTTCAACGTCCAACGGAAACGTCTGTTACGATTGCGTGGAGAACAGTTTCAACTTCTGTCGGAACGATAAATTGGGGTTTGACATCGGGGAATTTGAACAATTCCTTGTCCGAACCGAGTTCAACTTCAAAACATTATTTTGATATTTCTGGATTGACTCCAAATACACTTTATTATTACCAAACGTCAACGGATCAGGGGTATACATCGAATATTGATCATTTCTACACGGCGAAAACGGATTCATCAACGAAGTTTTCCTTTTTGCACTATGGAGATTGTGGATACAACAACGGTGTTCAAGGCGAAATTGCACAGTTAATGGAAGCCGATAGTGCTGAATTTGGCGTTGTCGCCGGAGACGTTGATCAAAATGTTGGTGATAATTACGACGAAGTTTTTTTTGGAGTGTATGAAGATATGTTGAAGCAATCTTGTCATTACACAGCAATTGGAAACCACGACACGTATGCGAATAACGCAGCTACATATTTGGATGATTTTTACCTGCCTTCCAACAATCCTCAATCGAGTGAGCGCTACTATTCATTCACATGGGGGAATGCGAAATTCATTTGTATGGATTCGAATATTCCATATACAACTGGATCAGATCAATACGACTGGCTTGTTGACGAATTAACGTGTAATCAAAGCCAATGGCTATTTGTATTTTTCCATCACCCGCCTTGGACGAATGCTTGGAGCGCAGATTATTACTTGCCATTTTCTCCGTATTTCCTATACCAAGGAAGTGTTGATATGCGAACGGAATTGGTACCCTTATTTGAAAATTACAATGTTGATTTTGTTTTAAACGGGCATTCTCATTGTTACCAACGCGGTGAAATGAACGGAGTGAAATACATTATTTCTGGCGGTGCTGGATCCGCTTCAATTGATTTCAACACAAACAGCAATGCACCCAACATTGATACGGAAATTTATACGAATCAATATGTGCGCTTTAATGTGGATGGTGATACAGTTCGCTATGTATCCATCGATAATTCTGGAGTGACAATTGACTCGGTAACGACAATAAAACTGAACACGGTTCAACCTGCACCTGTTGTAACGTATTTGGGCGGTGAACTTTGGTCTACGCAAGGAGAAACCTATACATGGTTCTTGGATGGAGTGCAAATTATGGGCGTAACAACGCAGAATTTTGTGCCTACCGAGTTGGGAACGTACCATGTTGAAATCACGACGACTTCTGGATGTACAATCAGCTCAGAACCATTTGTTTTGGACAATGTGAATATTGACTCGATAGAAGAAGTTGAATTCAAAGTGTATCCAAACCCTACCAATGGAAAAATAACGATTGCTTTTAATTCTTTTCTCGTGAACGGAATGGAAATTCAAATAATGAACGCAATGGGAAAGGTCATTTTCAAGGATGTCATCGAAGGAAATAATTCTGATCCGTATACCGTTGATTTGTCAACTGCGCCAAAAGGAATGTACTTCTTAAGTGCACGAAGCAGTTCAAAGACATTCACAAAATTGATCGCTCTTCAGTAGAAATCAATTACTGAATTACGAGTTTTTTAACTGAAGTTCGCCCTTGATTGTCCTCAAATGAGATGAAATAAATCCCAGCCAATTGATTCGAAAGGTCAATCGTATTTCCTTTCAATGTGCTTTGAACAATCAATTGTCCAATTGAATTTTGAACCGTATAATTTAAGTTCGAACCTGAAGGATTACTCACATTCACAACTCCAGATGTTGGATTTGGATAAACTTCCACCGTAAACGATTCTAGATTGTCAAGCGCCAATGGTAAATCGAATGTGTAGAATTCATATTCCGCTCTTTCGGGGTTCAACATTGTTGCATTTGCGTTATTCGCGCGGATATAGAATTTCGCTTGATTTCCGCCAAATCCCCAAGGGAAAGCACCTGTGTAATTTCCATCTCCGGAAGTAGCGTCTCCATTTGTTCCATCGTCATACATTGGAATAGACTGGAATTTTGAATTGAATGAACTTTTCGTTGCCATTAATTCAACTGATGTGGCGTTGCCTACTTGCGCCGTAACGTAATTTGTACCTGCTCCAGCTGGTGGTAAAACGACTGGGTTTCCAATTGTTGGAGGCACCTCTTGCATTGGTGCTAAGGATTCCAAATATGGCTTTCTCAAATCAACCGAGGATACAATTCCTCCCGCTGAAAAGATAAATGGGATCACCAATTCGCTTGTTACGTTGCTGTAATATTCTGTCATTCCAAAAAATGCATTCGGATCAGAAGCAGCAGCAGGTGCACCCAAAGTTTGAATCGTATTGGCGTAATTTTCAATCGCTGTTGCGTCCAAGCTTTCGTTTACGATTGTTCTTAAATGCGCTGTGTAGATTTTACCGTAATGTGACGTTGGATCTCCTGTCAGAGTTTGTGTAAGTGGATACCACCATGAATTATAACCGTTGTAAGGATCGTATTCATACAGCTCAGTAGGATTTGGATTCATTCCTAATAATGCACCTAAGAAGCTTTCAGAAACGTCCCATGGAATCATTTGAAACAAGCCGTCACCAGTTTGATACATGTAGTAATTGTGTTGGAACAGTCCGTTGTAGGTGTCCAAATTTAAAAGCGCTTGATTTACTGCAAATGCCCACAGAACCCTATCAATATTCAGAACAGTGTCCAGTTCATTTGGGGAATTGTTCAGCACATTAATAAGGTTCACGAATTCCTCCCATCCTTCATCAGACTTCAATGTGTAATGTTTGTAATACAAGGCCGTATCGCTTCCCAACCAATTTAAATCGGAGTTTCCTGTTGGCCCCGGTTGTCCGTATTGTTGGATTGGATCGCATTTAAATAGAACGCCATTGTTTTCACCGAAGTGCTTATCCAAAAACTTGCGATCAATGGATTCAGTATTGATGTACAAGCCCAAATAATTGCCTTGAACGTTGAGTTTCATTAAGTTCGCTTCTGGTGTTGGAAGGTACCTTCGATAGATATTGTAAGCCGTGATCTCTTTGACAAAAGTCGGGTCAAACATTCCATTCGCCAATTTCACTTTATTGTATCCCAATAATGTTTGGCCGGGAACAGAATCGTTGAAATCTAAGTTATAAGGAACCTTTTTATTTCCTTGTCCTGCAGGAATGGCGTAGGTTGAATTTCCCTTGTAGCGAACCATCACATTTGGATAAAATTGCCCTCCGTCCAATTGAACTGAAGCTGGCAAACGAATCCCTGAATTTGTATACCAATTCGCATCCAAAATACTATCGTAATTACCATCATAAAAAGTGACGTCCATTGTTCTCATGATCGCCGGATCCATTAATCCGCCTGGAGCATCGTATAGCACTTGGGGATCGTAGATAACCTGTGCCGAACAGAGGTTAGAAATAAGAAGTGAAAGTAGTAGTATGCCTTTATTCATAAATGGATTGTTTGAAACGCCTTATTTTCAGTAGGATGCAAGTTACGAAACTTTAATTTGATCAATTCTTAATTGAGAATTAACCTATGTTTCATTGAATTTTGATTATCGGAAACTTCATTACACCCAATTATGGAATACATTAATACCGGAAGTAAAATGGAAGTAATCGTTTTTAGTTTCACTTTTTTGATTTAAGTGTTACTCAAAGAAATTATAGGTTGTGGACTCGCGACCTTTGTGCATCAGTTACTTTTATTGGCTATAGTTTTTCTAATTCAAATTTTGAGATCGTATTCAATTCGTCAACTTCTATGTTTTTTTCTCCTTGAAAAGTGTCAAAATTTACTACAATTAAATTCCCTTTATAAACGATTGTTTCGCAAGGATTGTCCAATAGACCTTCGGAGCCATCGCTATTATCGTTGACCCATATTAAATGTATAATATTGGTGTTTAAATCAAGCTGATGAACGCTGTTGTTGCTTAAATTCGCGATGAAAATTGAATTTCTTTCTTTATCATAAAACATGCCATCGGCACAGTTTAATTGATCAGAATCGAAAACTGTCTTTTTTGATTTAACCTGCCCATCTTCTGAGAATTCAAACTTTGTTATTGTTCCTGTTAAAAAATGCCCCGCATATAAATTCCCATTACTGTCGAACGCTATACCGTCTATCCCAACAGAAAATGTACTTATTAAATAGTCTATTTTTGTTTGTTCATCCAATGTGATTTTATTTTTATTTAAATCATCTATTGGAAAACAATAAATACCACTTTCTATCTCGTTTTCAAACATGAAATCGGTGACATAAACTTTATTGTTATGAATTCGAATGCCATTTGCAAAACCTAATCCTTCAACTAAAACTTCTCCTTTTATCGGTTTTCCGTCTTTAACTACAATCCGAAGTATCCTAGATTGGTTTTTCTCGCCCGCAAAATTTTGATTGTCGGCAATATACAGGTTTCCATCTGGGCCAAATTCTATCCCCATAGGATGTACTCTGTTTGTTTTGGGGTGGATAGGAAGTTTATCAAACCAAGTGATAGGCTCGTTATTTTCATTAAAAGTTAAGATTTTACTACCATATTTTTCAAAGGAGGAGAGGTTCGTAATTGCTAAAAAAAGATTCCCTTTCTGATCCATAGCCATTCCGTCTGGTGTTGAACAAGTTTCTCCCAAATCAGCAAATAAAGTCGGTTGTATTTGTTTGGAGGTGTCACTATAGCTTACTTCTTGAGCCATAACATTACAGGAACCCACAATCATTATACTAATAAGTAGTTGTTTCATTTTTTTTTAAGGTTGATTAAAATTATGTTCGACAAATACACCTCAAAATTATATCAGTATTTGCTGATGTATGTAAATTTTCGAATTCTTGAACTCAATAAAAATTCATAAGTAGTACTCAGAACAAGATGAAAGGTTCATATGGATGTTCATTTTATTTTCAATATTGCTTTAACAACTTTGGGATCGAACCTTTGAAAACTGAAGGACTCAATAAAGGCTTATATAACGAAGCATAAGCCTCGTATGGTTTTTAGCCTTTGATATACGCACTTCAATAAATAGCAACAGGTTTTTTTTGTAATGAATCGTTTATGCTAATCATCTTTTTTTCAATGATTAATGTACTTTTTTGATTGTTTCATGAAATAAGGTAGATGTAAAACGACACTTTACTTCAGGTATTTATTGCACTTTCTTACTATTAATTAGAGTATAACTACCTATTGCCATTAATGAAATTGTTAATTAGTTTTATTGTCTGATAGACACAAAAGATAAAAACCATGGATGATATTATTAAGATGTTAATTGATGAGTTTAATATAGTTGACACAATTGACGAAGAAGTAGGTTCAAAAACCAAGGAAGAAAATGCTCAAGATTTTTTGGATAAAATTTTATTAAACTCAGTAAAAATCAAAGAGAATTATAATTTCACCTCAAAAGATCAATTCCTAGACTTAATTAAAGGGGCCGCCCTTGAAGATTTTATAGGGGTGACTTATTGGGATTATATTGAATCCGATACATTGCTTTCTTTGCAAAAACCAAAAACGAATTATCCTGATGAAATAATATTCATTACCTACCACCAACAATGTGAATTATACTTTAAATTAATTATTCAAGAATTAGAAAGAATTTTTGATTTTTATGAAGAAGACTTTGAAAAGAAAAATTTCAAATTAAAAGATTCAAATATATATTTAGATGAGTTAAAAACTTGGGAAGAGCGACTCACTAGGGTTATACGATACTGGAGAAATTTAATTATCAGTTTTGACATTTTAAAAAAAGGATTCAGCTCGGAGGAATTTAGAGAATTTAGAAAAGCATTGTTGCCAGCTAGCGGTTTTCAAACGTATCAGTTTAGGAAAATGGAAATTATGCTAACAGATCTTAAAAACTTGACAATTCCAAGTTCAGAAGATGTGAAAAAATTGTATTGGCGTCAAGGCGCAATAAATCAATCGGATAATAAACCTTCCAAATTATTGGAGAATTTCAATAATAAATATGATTCTATATTCTTTGAACTTGTGGAAAGGTTTAAGGGAAAGACAATTTTCAACCTATTCCAGGATAAATTATCTGATAAGGATAGAAAGCAAATTAAACCATTATTGATTGATTTAGAAGATACTATTTTATTGTGGAAGATTGCACATATGAACATGATTGTTGAACATATTCCAAAAAATTCAAGTGGAACTGGCGGTACTGATTATTCAAAGTATCTGCCTCAATTGAAACAACTTGAAGGCAAAGAAGTTGTGTTTAATAAGGGGAGTCAAGTATTGTATTTTCCAGAGTTTTGGACAGGAAGAAATCATGAAAACTATATCTCTTCGAAGGTTGCGGAACTTCCTACGCAGATGAACGAAATGATCTATTCTATATTTCCCCCAAATAATGCATTTGGATTTGAAAATTCAGAAGAGTGAGTCGCATTTGAAACAATAATAATTCATTAAAAATATTACAATGAAAAAGAGAGTACTTTCCTGTATTCAACCAACAGGTTCAATGCATTTGGGCAATTATTTTGGAGCCGTTAAAAATTGGGTGAAATTACAAGATGAATATGATTGTATTTATGGAGTTGTTGATTTACATTCAATGACAATGCCCTACAATACTGAAGAATTGAAAAAAAATACTTTGCAAATGGTAATTGAGTTACTTGCATGTGGTATTGACCCCGAAAAATCGACCCTGTTTATTCAGTCTTTAGTTCCGCAACACACTGAATTAAACTGGATTCTAAACTGTGTGACATCGTATGGAGAGCTTTCTCGGATGACACAATTTAAGGACAAATCCAATCAGTTAGAAGAAGGAACCAATAGTGGTTTTGTTTCTGCGGGACTTTTTAATTATCCTGTTTTACAAGCGGCGGATATCTTAATTTATCGTGCCGAATATGTTCCTGTCGGAAAGGATCAAGAACAACATTTAGAATTGTCAAGAAATATTGCAAATCGTTTTAATAACCAGTTTGGAGAGTTCTTTCCGGAGCCTAAACCACTTTTTACAGAAATCCCAAAACTCTTAAGCCTTGCTGATCCAACAAAGAAAATGAGTAAAAGCCTTGGTGAAAAGCACTATATAGGACTTTTTGAAGCTGAAAACAGCATAAGAAAAAAAGTAAATAGAGCAGTAACAGATTCTGGAGATGAAGTTGAAGGGGAAATAAGTGTTGGTGTAAATAACCTTTTTACATTGCTAAAAGCTTCTGAAAATTTCAAGGATTATGATTCACTTATGGATGATTACAATAATGGAAGGTTGCAATATGGTGATCTTAAGGGAGTGGTGGGAGATACATTAGTTAAGTTAACGAATGAATTTAAAGCGAGAAAAATCGAATTAGAAAAGGATCCAAGTGCAATTGATAATATACTTCAAAAGCTCTCCGCGCAAGCACGGGAAATAACCAATGAAACGATACGTGAAGTCAGAGTTTTAACTGGGCTACCACAAATAAAGGGGGAGTAGTATGAAAAAAAAAAGGTTTAACTCTTTCGGTAAATCTGTAGATTTTTTTCTCGAATTAGTCTTTCGTAGATTTGTTATTGTCACCTTAACGTTGACTGCAATTGGACTTGTTGTAGCGGGAAGGATTTTTAAGATGGAGTTTATAAAATATCATGCTTTAGATATTGGTATTTTACTTTTTTCATTATTTATTCCAGTGGTACTTATTCTATTGGCCGCCATTTCTTATAAGATGGGAAGGGTTTCGAAACTAACAAACGAGATTCACATAAATATAGAAGAAGAGTATGGTGCAAGTCAGTATTCCTTGGATGCATTTAATTTCTATTTTAAAAATAAGGCTCTGCTAGATGTAAATCACATTCGAATTATTAATGTTTCAAATAATTTCAATTCTAAGGGAAGGGGAAGGGACAATTATATGGGGTCTTACCATGATGGTCTAGAAAACTTTCTAAAACGCGGTGGTAAATATTCAAAAGTTTGCTCGTACAATTTGCAATATGATATTGATGTTGAGGAGTTTCTCAAGTATGTTAACAGGTTTAGCCACTATCCTACATTTAGCTTAAATATAATAGAGGGCGAAGCGATTAAGAATAATATTCATACCACATCAATAATGTTATTAGATGATCAGCAAGTCTGTTTTAAAACGGAAACAGGAAAGAATGGAGAGGTGGTGTGTACAAAAAATCCAATAATGGTCAAAAGTTTCAGGGATAAGTTTGACGCATTAAGTAAGAGATCAAAGCATCAAGATCTTACAAAATTTGGATGGTACGAAGCCAATTTGATGTCTTTAAAAAGTGGACGAGCCAAGTCCTTTAATAATAGTAGTGCATTTGAAGACTACTTGGAAAAGAGAGTTGACGAGTACATATTAACTCGAGATTCAATTCTTATCAAAGAAGAGAAGTTAAGCTTTACGCTATCAATTAGAACTATTCATCTCTCGAGCCATGCCCTTTATGAAGGCGAAAAGTATTTCAGAATTATTAAAAAACTTCTTGAAAACGGAGGCGAATATCAACGATTAATTTGTAAATCTGAAAGTAATGATAACTATGAAATCCTGAAAAATGAATTTAAACATTTAGTGAAGTATAAGAGTAGTTATAAAGTGCATATTTTAAAAGATTGGATGGCTTCAGGTCAACCAACTTATGGTTCACTAATTATCAGCGATAATCAGGAACCGAATGAAGTTTGTATAGGTGGAAGTTACACCAAAAGGAATCTTAAGACTCTTTCATATGGGGATAAAATTAAGGTAGCTTTCTACTCAGACCTGTTCAATGAATTACTCGCCAATGATCAAAGAATCACCGTTAGTTGTGAAAGAGATTTAGAAAGCTTAAAAAGTGAAAACCTTTTTAAAGTTATATCCGACTCTGCGAATATTATTGAATCAGTAAATAATGATATTCAGTTCGCTCAAGAATCAATTTTGGCGACCTCTTTTGGAAGCGGGGTGTCTGGTAATTCAGTTATGGACTCGAAATACTTTAATTTAATTGTGGAAAAGCTCAATACCATTCCAGATTTTCAATATTCTACTGCATACTGGGATGAACAACGAGCAATCAACGAAAGAATGGAAAGCTACAAAAAAATTAACGAAGAAAATTTGTACAAGGTTCATCATTATTTTTTTTCAAAAGAACAACGATATCTTAATGTTCTAATAATTGATGATACTGTTGCTTATTTTGGTTTTCCAAGCACTAGGGATGCCGGACAAATGGAAACTGCCACTAGAGTAACGAATATTACAACAGAAGGGCAGAATTATATTAAGCAATTAAAATTATGGTACGAAGGATATATAATAGATTCGAACAAACGAAGATCTTCCAAAATAATTAAAGAACAATTTATTAAGTCCAAGTGATTTATGGATTGATTCTTATGCTCTTGAACCTTGTTTTGGCGTTACCTACTTTGGACATCTCTCGAAGATGGCGCGCCGAAACCGTCTATTGCGTATAACGTTTAGGCTAAGAAACGTTGCTGCCCCGAAGGGAGGCTATGTTTTCTTAGGTAGTGTTATTAACATATATTTAGCCTTCTAACTTTTTTATTCTTGATTCTAAAGACAGTAAATTTTTCATGTCGGGGAATAAATTCTTAACCTTTTCAGGTTGATTTAATGCCGGATGAATCTCAGCTCCTTTTTCTAGAAGATCAGAAAGGAGCTTTATAGATAATTTAATTCGTTCTATTTTTTCAGGTTTATTATCAGAGAAATTTTCATTTACAAGATTAGCAGCTTCCGCATTTACTAATTCTGATAATAGTTCTGCTTGTTTTTCTTGAATCTCTTTAAGACTTTCATTCTTAATTTTTAAACTAATAACGTGCTGCTCAATAATTCGACCTTCTTGAATTTTTTTATAAACAACTGCTGCCGCCCAAGCTAATCCACCGATTACTGTAACTGCAGCAGACGAACCAACAAAGACCTCTAGCCAAATTGAGCCATTTTCAACACTGGTTATTTTAACTTCACCACCTATTTCTTCATCAAGAATTGATTGGGAAAGTATTTTATGAAAATCTTTACTTGCTTCTGATAAGTCATTGAAATCATTAACATCAGGTAAGCGAATACTTAAACTATTAGGAGCTGTATCTCCTCCAAGTTGATTAAAACTAGTGCTTAATGTATTTGAAAGAGTTAATAATTGATCAATATTTCCTTTCAACTGTCTACCTTCACTTATATTGATGTCCATAGAATCCTTAGCAGTAGAAAAAACTGGGCCTTCTATAATATATTTTATCTGAGGTTGAAGTAATTCAGACGTCTCCAACTCGATAACAGCAGATCTATATTTCACCAAATTTGAAAATTTAGATATTGTTGATTGTCCAGCCTTTGTTTCTTCGTATGTAGGGTTTAAGTGTGGGGTTACATTTGCGAATAAATTTTTCAGATCTTTTATTTTCATCTACAGTGGTTTTCAATTGTTGCTAACTCGTATTTATACCTATAAAAATAGCACGTAGCATACGATTTCGGCACGTTATGCACACTTATTTGGATAATCGTGAAACGAATTCTTCAAGAAGTGATAAGATCAATTTCTAAATGCTAAACTACTTTAAGAACAAATTACAGATTAACAGCAGGATGCAAGTTTCGGAGCTTTAATTTTATCAATTGATAATTCCCTCATAGTATGTCTTCTAGGTTTCGCTTTCCTCTTTTTTGTGTAGATTCAATGTATTATGCAAGACAAAACTTTGATTGAGGAATTACAGAAGATTGAGAGCTTGGAACTAATTGAACTTCTGGCGAATCGTGAAATATGGAATTCCGTTGATATTGACTACCATCCGCCAAGAGTAGAGAGGCTCTGGTGTCAACTTGGTGAAAACAGACTTTATTTACACTTCATTCATCCCTGTGAAAAAGGCGCATCACTGTTCCATCCGCATCCTTGGCCAAGTGTGATTCATGTTATTGAGGGAGAATATGAAATGGGGGTTGGATTTGGAGCGGGACTTAATGAGCCTGCTATATTCTCGACAATTATGTCTCAAGGCTCAATGTATTACGACATGCCAAACAAAGACGGGTGGCACTATGTTCGCCCAACCAAAGAGATTTGCACGAGCGTAATGCTTACTGGAAAACCATGGAGGCGAGAAATGCCAGCGTCAGAGGAGGTTGGAATCCTTGGGGAATTGAGTGAGGAGAGAATTGACACCATGCTAAATTACTTTAAGAATAAATTGCAAAGTGCAGATTAACAGCAGGCTGCAAATTCCGAAACTTTAATTTGGTCTACACTTAGTTGAAATAACGGTTGTGCTTGAGAAGGTTCTTTTCATTGGATTTCACCCAAGTAGTGAATTCTTCTCTTTCGACGACTTTAATTGGCATTTTCATTCTGGAATGTCCTTTGCCGCAAATTTTGTTGCACATCAAAACATAATTGAATTTCGGATCCTGTTTTTCGATGCGCATTTCCTCCGTTGTGAGCTTAGGTGTGAATTTAAATCGAGTCGTCATCCCTGGAACGGCGTTCATTTGAGCCCTGAAGTGAGGGAAGTAAGCAGAATGAATAACATCTTTGGCTCGGATGGAAAATGCATGCTCTATGTCTTTTACCATATACAAAGTATCGGTTATGAGAAAATCATCCATGGCAAATTTGTCGAAGGATGTATCTCGATTCGTTTTCATTTGCCGGAGAAGTCTTTCTAGTTTTTTAGAACGTTTTTGCTTCGTGATCATTTGTTCTAAAATCTCTGACCTCCCATCAAGTTTTTCGACCTGAATATAGCTTGAATCGTATCCGTCAATCTCTTTTTGAATTCTCGCGATACTTGTTTCTAAAGTTCGATCGTTAAGTATTCCAAGATCGTTTTCAGGTTGAACGAGTTTGTAATCGAATTTTGGAAATTCATTGTCGGCTCCTGCATAATGCGCTGTCCAATGAAATTGTTGACCGTACAATTCAATTTTAATTGATTGTTTAATCTCCTCAGGAATTGTCTTGTTCCATTCTTCGTCAGACATACCATTGTGATTTGATTTTTTCTCGTCTGTGCAAGAAGATACCAATAGTAATATGAAGAGGGTAGATATAATTTTCATTGAATTAAAAGTACTGAAATCGATTGATTAAGCGAAGAACCAATAATCATCTCCCGCTGTCAAATTCCAAGATTTTAAAATCGTTTCAATCTCTTTTTGTCCGTCTGGACTTGCAACCGCAATGATGATCTGAGGATCGTTTAAATCTTTGATCTTTTCGAATCTTTCCATGCGAATACCGTAGATGTCTTTGCCAATCTTTTTCTCGTTGTCGCAAACCCAATTCAAGTTTGATTCTTGACCTTGAATCAGTTTTGCCAAATCTTTTCCGTTTTTTCCAGCGCCCCAAAGTGCCAATGGTCGATTTGAATCTCTTTCGATGGAGAAGAAATAATTGATTTTTAAATCAAAAAAGCGATGGTCCTTGTAAACGTCCCAATTTCTAGAAATCCGATCTGGACGGTCTCGCCAAAGGTGTAAAATGGCATCCAATCCAATGATTTTCAATCCACCTTGGTAAAAACGAAAGCACAAATCGTAATCTTCTGGAAAGGTCTCGGGTTCAAATCCTCCGATTTTATCGAAGTCATCCCGATCTACTAACCAACAATTGGAGGCGATCACACTTTCGCGGTAGATGTTTTCCGCATGGCTGTTGGTTCTTGAAACTTCCGTCAGCCAGCTCGCATAGCGTTTGAATCCATCGCCAACTTCAGCATTGTCCATGAAGTATTCGGCGCCACCCGTTATCACAGATCCTTTTCCCTGTTTGATCCATTCGTTGTGCATCAAACTTAACTTGGAAACGGGCATTTTATCATCTGAATCCATGCGGTGAATTAGATTGCCCGTTGTTTTTGAATATCCAAAACGAAGTGCCTGAAGCAATCCTGGATTTGGATTGGTAAACACTTTAATTCTAGAATCCAAAGCTGCAAATTCTTCTAAAACCTTAAGAGAGTCATCAGTCGAAGCGTCGTTGATGGCAATTAATTCCCAATTCTTGAATTCTTGGTCAATTATAGATTGTAGACAATCGTGCAAGTAAGGAGCAGTGTCCTTAACAGGTAATACGATTGATATTTGTTCTTTTATCAAGCGTTGAGGTTGAACGTGATTTTGAATTTTGGCGAATTCTCCGCAAGTGTCATTTTTAACTCTCCAGACAGCTGTTCCGTAAGCGTTTCAATTAATTCCATACCGAATGATTCTTCCATTTTCGGTTCTACCCATTCACCGCCGTCTTCGTAATTCAATTCGTATTCCGTGTTTTCACCCTTTTCAATCGAAATCGAGATTGTTGCCACTTGACAATCTTTAAGTCCATGCTTTAGCGAGTTAGAAAGCAGTTCGTTAAAGATAAGTGCTAAGGGAATTAAGGCCTCATTGTTTTCTTTCTTGAGCTCTGATTCAATCTTTAACGAGATTTGTTTTTCAGGGCTGTACGAGTGAATCATGTCTTCACCAATCGTACGGATATATTCTTCAAAATCAATTTTGGCGAGGGAATCTTGTTTGTAGATTTTCTCGTGAAGTAGCGCAATCGACTTTATACGGCTTGTTGCCTCTCCAAATTGTAAATCTAATTTTTCGTCTTTGATATTGTTTGCCTGTAATCGAAGCAAGCTGGTGATGAGCTGTAAATTGTTCTTTACCCTGTGGTGTACTTCTTTTAAAAGAAGACTTTTTTCCTCATTGGTCGATTTCAAAATAGTATTTGAAGCCCTAAGTTCTTCGATTATTTCGTTTTCATTTGCGTTGCTCATTCGTATAAAGAACGCGATTTGAATAATGATAAAAACGACAGCAGACACGAGCGAGGTAATGCGGATTTGACCTAAATTATCCAATACTATGGAATGTTCTGTGAAGATGTCCAACTCAACAACGACAATTCCAGTTAATTGCACAAGTAGAAAAAAGAAGGCATATCCCCATTCTTTTTTTAAGTCGTATACGATGAAGCACGCAACGATTACGGTCATTGATCCAATATGTGCATAGGCATCAGGTCCTATTCTTGCGGCGTACAAAAAGCCAAATAAAAATACGGAGCTAAAGGTGATGAACCGTGACGTGTTAAAGCCAACCCAGTGATGGCATGCAATGGATACAAGAATTAAAAATGCCCATATAAAATGAAAAGAAGCAGAGACAGCATCATTTTGATACGTCAAGAAAAATTGAGGAACTGCAGTAGCAAACCCAATCAAATTGATGATATTGAAAAAGTGTCTTATCCTCTTTTCATAGAAAGAATGGTCTTGGCGAATACCAATATTCGCCAAGGTTTTTAAAACCGACATGTAGTATTTTATTTGTTTTCAGCAGTTTTCGTGTCCTAAGACAATCCTGAAATTTTACCGTCATTATCAATAGTCATTCCTTCTGAGGCTGGTGTTGCTGGAAGCCCAGGCATCCGCATCATTTTACCAAGTATAGGAATAATAAATCCAGCTCCAGCCGCAAATTCGAATTCACGAACGGTGATTCTAAAGTTGGTCGGACGTCCCAGTAATTTATCGTTGTCGGAGAAAGATTTTTGTGTTTTCGCCATACAAATTGGCAAGTCATTCAATCCAAGGTTGTCAATTTTCGCTAAATCCGTAAGGGCTTGTTTTGAGTAATCAACACCGTCTGCTCCGTAGATGTTTTTGGCAATCGTTTCGATTTTATCTTTAATTGAAATGTTCCAATCGTAAAGCGGTACGAAATTGTTTTTCCCTGATTCTACTTCGGCAACTACAGCTTCAGCGAGCTCAGTCATTCCAGCTCCTCCGTCAGCCCATCCATTTGCAACGATTGCGTTAACGCCCATCTCTTTACACTTGGCTTGCACCAATTGAACTTCTTCGTTTGTATCCGTTGGAAAGGCATTGATTGCCACAACTGGATTCAATCCGAATTTCTTAATATTTTCGATGTGCTTTTCAAGATTTGCAAATCCTGCAGAAACGCGTTCAACTGCTGGCGTATTGTATTCTTCTTTTGGCGCTCCACCGTGATGTCTCAAAGCTCTTACCGTTGCCACAAGAACAACAGCTTCTGGCTTCAATCCACCGGAAACACATTTGATGTCTAAGAATTTCTCAGCACCTAAATCCGCACCGAAACCTGCTTCGGTAACTACGTATTCAGAAAGTGAAAGGCCTGTTTTTGTTGCAATAATTGTATTTGTTCCTTGCGCGATATTTGCGAATGGTCCACCGTGAATAATTGCAGGATTCCCTTCCATTGTTTGCACAAGGTTGGGCATAATAGCATCTTTCAAAAGAATCGCCATTGCGTTTTCCGCTTTCAAATCACGTGCGTAGATTGGTTTTTTGTCGAATGTTAATCCGATGTAAATATTACCCAATCGTTCTTTCAAATCTTTGAAATTTTCAGCCATACACAGAATCGCCATTACCTCAGAAGCTGGAGTAATATTGAAACCATCTTGTCTTGGAATTCCATTTGCAGTACCTCCCAATCCAATCGTGATGTCTCTTAACGATCTATCGTTCATGTCCATTACACGTTTCCATCCAATGGTTCTAGGGTCGATACCAATATTTTTAGTTTTGCTTTGAATGTTATTGTCAATCAAAGCAGAAAGTAAGTTGTTTGCTTTTTCAATTGCGGAGAAATCACCTGTAAAATGCAAGTTGATGTCTTCCATAGGAACCACTTGAGAATAACCGCCACCGGCAGCTCCTCCTTTGATTCCAAAAACAGGCCCTAAAGAAGGCTCTCGTAGAACGACAGTTGTTTTCTTACCAATCTTATTCATTCCTTCAGTTAAGCCAATAGACGTTGTTGTTTTACCTTCTCCTGCTGGAGTTGGCGTCATGGCAGTAACTAGAACTAAGTGGTTGTTTTTAATTTTGCTTTCATCAATAAGTTTTAAAGGCAATTTCGCTTTGTATTTTCCATACAATTCAAGATCATCCGCGCTGATATCAATCTTAGCTGCGATCTTTTCAATATGCGTCATTACGCATGCTTGTGCGATTTCAATATCTGATGCTACCTTTTTACTCATAAGATGTTTGTTTTTAGTCCTGGTTTGACTACAATATACGGTCTTATGGGAAAATGGTTCTAAAAGGGCTAAATAATCACAAGATTGGTGAATTCTGTCTAAGTTTTAAAATTACTAGGCAAAAACAATCGCCCTGTTTTGATCGAGCCTTCATCATTCCAAAATAAATACAATTGGTAAATGAACACGAGAGCGAACGAGCTTTTCTTCATGCATCCCTGGGATCCATTTTGGCATTGATCTAATCAAGCGTTTGGCTTCACGATCTAGATCTCGGCTTAACCTTTTGGCAACTTTGATATTGGATATTAAACCGCTTGTTTCAATAACAAAAGTTACAAATACTCTGCCTTGTTCATCCAGCTCAATAGATGTTTCGGGATAGACCAAATTTTCTTTGAGCCACTTTTGCATTTCTGCAGCTCCGCCCGGATAATGTGCTGCACTATCTGGGAAATCATAGATTTTGGCTTCCTGTATCGGTTCTATGCTTACAAAAGGCTGCGGTCTCGGTGCCGGTTGCGGAGTGTAAATTCTTCTGTGGATTCTAGAGTGAATGGCTTCAAGTAAAAGTGCGTCAGTAGCGTAATCGCGGCGTTTGAAGTGGTAACCATTCACAGTCATTTCCTCAAGGTTTTTGAAGTGGCCAAGCCCTATTAAACTTGTTAAACCTTTGCCATTTTTGATTTGAATCTCTTTTACCAATGAAGCCTCTGATTTTTCAATTTTTCCATTGTGATTTAGATCTATGAGTTTATTTTGTGTGATTGCTTGTTCAAGAAGTAGATCCTGAAAATGAACAATTGGGTCATTTTGTCTGCGCCCAGAAATAACAATGACTGTTGCAATCAGCTTATGATCTTTGCTGTAGTACTTCATCGTTCCATCGCTCAAAACGAAGTGTTGAAATGTTCCTTCTTCGATGCAAAAGGGAATTGATTTCATGACGGGCATTTCCATGGACATTCCCCATCCAGTTTTTTGTGATTCTTTTCGAGCCATTGTGCAATTTTCAAAAGTATAACTGGCTAGAAATTCATTGCCTCCGCTTATTGGGCAGCCACGTCTAGAATCTGAATACTGTATAGAATGCTCCGCCCCGTTTGAGAAGGTATAATTATGATTACTCACAAATCCATTGTCATGGTATCCAATGCGGACAGGTAGTTTTCGCAGCATCCGTTGTTCTCGAAGTTTGCCCTGAAACTCCAGGTTTTTTAACTTTCCGTCTTCTCCATACAAAACGATAGAGTCTCCAATAATGACAGTTGAATCTTGTGCAATGGATTGATACGATAGCACTGAAAGAAAGGCAATGAATAAGTGGGCTTTAATTGACATAGTGAAGTGTAATTTTGCCAGAATTAATCAAATTTCATGCCTGTTCACGGATTGAGGATTTAGACCAAATAAAAGAGGTGCTTCCGAAGAAACACCTCTAATTAAGATCGACATACATATTAGATGCATTACTACCTAACCATAACTACTTTAACTGTACATTTAATAGTACTCGTATCTTAATTTGTTAAGTCTTTCGACGCTTGGATCTGTCAGGGTTAAAAGGCCCATGATAAATCCTAATATATAAATGTCTTGTGATTCGAAAATTCAACTACCGTGCTTGGCAAAGGGGCTAACAGTAGTAGTTAGTCGAGTTTACACTTGGCAAGATAGTTACTTTCAGTATCAATTGCTAAATCAACGGAAAGAACTTTGTTAAAATACCGTATTTGAGGTAGCTGATATTTATCCTTCTTCTCCCTCTTCTACATCCTGATTCGTTAATTTAAATGATCCGTTAAAACCTGAAATATCTTTGTCACTTGCATAGCTTCCGTCACGCAAAATGGCTACTTGATACAGTCTACTTCCAACTAGGTACACTTCATATGTTACATAGAATTGTCCATTGTTTCCTGTGAAAAACAACCCTGGGTGACCATCAATTTCAATCTCTTCTTCGCTTTCAGCTACTGGGATCCCCATTTTTTCTAAAGCTCCGTTTCGTGCTCCTTCCAATAACTTCGCGCTGTTTGATGCTTCTATCATTGCCGATGGATAGTCACTGTATGCAACCATCAATGCTTCCGTTACACTTTTTTCGTACAAAAACATGTGAATCTCAATATCCCCAACTTCTGTTGGTACCAATGATTCCATATCACTTGGATTGCCTCCTAAAAAATTAATAGAAAATTGCCCGTCTTCGGAAATATAGAGCTCATCCTCTTCTTCTTCAATTTCAGGTTTTACTTCATTGGTTGAATCCGAAGTCTTTTCATCAACTAGGCTTCCTCCGCATGAACTTAAAATTGTTGCACAGGCTAAAATGGTTACTAAAAATAAATTTTTCATGCTTTTGGTTTTTGAATAGTAGTTTTCATTAATTATCACACAAAATAGTAAAACCATTTGCAACAAAAGGAGAAGGCGTAATAACTTTATGCTGAGATTTTTAAAAGGGAACTCGGAGGAGCGGCTAAAAACGACCAAAATGAATCTGAGGAAGATTTTCTTACGCTTCCGCCAAAGTACATTCTTAAATAATGAATCATCTTGCTGATAACGTATTGTTGGCAGTGTTATTTTTTTAAATCCATTTTTGAGAGCCAAGAAAATAATTTGTCAAAAGCATCTTCTCTAACCGCTTTTGAAGATAAAAAGATGTCATGCTGTGCATTTTCAATTTTGGAGAATGTCACCCGATCACCAAGCTTTGATCCCACTCTTTTCATGTCTTCAATATTTAAAACAATATCATTTGACATGGCCTCTTCTGAGAATTTCGACATTTTAATAGAACCGGAAGAATGCAGAATCAAAATCGGGACTGTGATGTTTGAATGGTTTAATTTTTTTTGTGCTGTTGCAATCGCTACTACCCATTTAAAGTAGGTCGGAAATCCTTTGATGGGTTTCCAGTCTTGGTTAAAGTCCCATTCGCCATAATGGTCTTTGTGAATGCTTTGTGCATAAGCAGGGGATAGGGCACCACTGATTTTTGAATAAACGGAGATCCTTGAAATAACATTTGCAGCGAAAGAGCTCATTAACTTTGCGAATCTAGATTGATTGAAATCTAAAAAAGGAGAGTTTAGAATTAGACCATCAATGCGGTTTTTTTCCGCGCCTTCATTCATATAATTACTCGTTATTAAACCTCCTGTAGAATGACCAAATAGGTAAATGGAGTTGCTTTCTTTTTGAATTTTAAGAATAGCAATTGAGATTTCCTCAAAATACTCTTCAACGTCTTTGCAATAATTAGGGTGGTGGTGCTCCAAAAGCGACCTGCCATATTTTCGAAGATCAAGAGCGTAAAAATCAAAACCATTCGCATTGAATTGTTCTCCCAAATGTGGATGGAAAAAATAATCGATGTAGCCATGAATATA
>JAWUWJ010000103.1:0-8989 GCA_034111925.1 Crocinitomicaceae bacterium | reverse complement strand
GTTTTGTTGTTGAGTCATTGATATATACCTCCGTTCCCACATCAGGCACCTCTTCACCTTTAGAGCCTACTTCACAAGACAATGTAAGGAGGGAAGTAATTACCAATATAATGCACACGATATTCTTCATTGTTACTAACGTTTTGCGGCTATGCTTTCGTGCCGATCTCTCGAATATAACCTTTTCGGCATGAAGTATAGGCGATGTTATACACTTCCTAAACAACGCTACATCCACAATTTATCTCCAAACCTTTATTGATCACATTGTAAACGCACGTTTGTGGTAATTTCCTTGCTCTTTAATCAACTAAGTGAAACACTTGTTTTGAGTAGTTCACGGAACAAAATGTGTGTGAAACGAATATTTTTCGAGATCACTTCGTCATTCAAACGATACAGTTTATTTTCCTTATTTTTATAGTGTTAGCTGCAAATAGAACCAATACGTGTTAGCCAATCAGGGATTTGTGTTAATGCAAATGCAATGTTGTCTCTAACTTTGTCAAAAGAATTAATGTGGGCGAAAATATAATTCATTCTAAATCAATTAACGATCTTCTCTTAGGGATGGGATTGAAAAAACCAACACATCCGTTAATTACAATTATTGATACAGAAAAACTCGCTTATGGAGATGAAACTGTTGGCATGAGATTTTCCTCTGATTTATTTTGTATTGCTCTGAAAGATTCCAATTGTGGTATTGACTATGGTCGAAACAATTATGATTTTGATGATGGCGTATTAATATTTACTGCTCCGGATCAGATAATAGCAGTAAAGAAACCACAGGAACTGAATCAAGTAAAAGGATGGATGCTTTATTTTCATCCTGACCTGATAAGAAAGACAACTCTTGGTGAAAAAATTGACTCTTTTAACTTCTTTAATTATGAGGTGAATGAAGCACTTCACCTTTCTGATCAAGAGCAAAATACACTTACCCAAATTGTGCAACTAATCAAGAATGAAATTAAAGAACGAATTGATAACCATAGTCAACAAGTTCTTGTTTCGAATATAGAATTGCTGCTCAACTATAGTGTTCGATTTTACGAAAGGCAATTCAATACACGATCTGCGAGCAGTCTTGACATTGTTGCTAAAGTTGAAGTGTTGTTGAAAGACTATTACAAAGAGAACGAGTTAATTGAGAAAGGTCAACCTACCATTCAATACCTTGCAGAACAATGTCATATCTCACCAAGTTATTTAAGTGATTTGCTTGCGAAAGAAACAGGACGATCAGCTAAGGATCACATTAATGATTTCTTAGTTGAAAAGGCTAAAAATCTGTTACTAGGCTCAACCGATTCGATTAGTGGAATTGCCTATACGCTAGGATTCAATTACCCTCATTATTTCGGAAGACTATTCAAACAGAAAACGGGCAAAACTCCGCAAGAGTACAGACAGTTAAATTAAAGTTTTAGGAAGTATAACGTTTCTTTTCCATTTCTGCGATTTGTGTTTGATCTTTCTCTTTTCGTGTTAAATCCATCCTTTTAAAGACCTGATATTTGTTTCATCAATCATTTAAAACAAAGAAGATGAAACATAAAATTTTAGTTACGGGAGCAAGTGGGGCATTTGGTAGTTTAACATGTCTTAAGTTAGTAGAAAATGGGCACCAAGTTGTAGGAACTATGCGTTCGACACAAGGTAAAAACTTAGCAATAGCTAACGAATTAAAATCAAAAGGAATTCAGTTGGTCGAAATGGATGTAACCAACGAAGCAAGTGTAAATGAAGGAGTAAAATCAGCCATAGAAATTATGGAGGGGATTGATACTGTTTTTAATAACGCTGGAATAGGTGCAAACGGAATCCTTGAAACGTTCACAGCAGAAGATATTCAAGAAGTTTTTGACGTAAACGTGTTTGGCGTTCAACGACTCTTAAGGGCTGTTTTACCGCATTTCAGACAGCAAGCTAAAGGAACGATTATTCACACATCAAGCTGTATTGGTAGAGTTACTACGCCATTTCTTGCGGCATACTCAGCCTCAAAATACGCTTTAGAATCATTAGCTGAAGGCTATCGCGCCGAGCTATCAGGGTTCGGTATTGAGTCTTGTATTGTAGAACCAGGTGGAATGCCTACCGCATTTATGGGAGCTATGATTCGACCGAGTGATGAAACGAGAAATGAAGCATATGGAGAAATGGTACACGCACCAGACGCTTCTTTGAATGGCTATGTTGGCTATTTGGAATCGATTCCAAACCAAAGACCTAAGGCGATAGCTGATGCAGTAGCTAATTTGATAGAAATTAATTTTGGCGAAAAACCATTTAGAACCGTGGTCGATTTTTCAGGATTGAAAGAACCTATAGAAAATTATAACAATGTTCTTGAACAAACAACAAAAGGCCTTTATGCGGCTAATGGAGTAGATAATTTATTAAACCTAAACAAGTAAGATGGGAAAGACAATATTAATTACTGGAGCGAGCAGTGGAATTGGAAAAGCTACGGCTATTCATTTTCAAGAAAAAGGATGGAACGTAATTGCAACGATGCGATCTCCTGAAAAGGAAGTGGAACTAAATGAATTGGAAAATGTTCAATTGGAAAAATTGGATGTTCTTGATTTAGAATCAATCAACAAAGCGATTCAAAATGGGATTCAAAAATTTGGTAAAATTGATGCTCTTGTTAACAATGCTGGATATGGAGCATATGGGCCATTAGAATCTTTCCCTAGAGAAAACATCATCAGACAATTCAATACAAATGTTATTGGGCTCATGGACGTTACCAAAGCTATTATCCCTCATTTTAGAGAAAATAAAGACGGTGTTATAGTAAATATCTCATCCATAGGTGGTAAAATGACTTTTGCTTTAGGTTCGCTATATCATGGGACTAAGTTTGCTGTAGAAGGCATTTCAGAGTCACTTCATTATGAAATGAGTCAAGTGGGTGTAAAAGTTAAGCTCGTTGAGCCAGGAATGATTGCCACAGATTTTGGAGGCCGTTCTTTTGATTTTCAAGCAGGAGAAATTGAGGATTATCAACCTATTATTGGTGCTTTAATGAAGCAATGGCAGAATCCTGAAAATACTGCTTCTCCCGCTAGTTTAGTTGCAGAGGTAATTTATACGGCCGTAACTGATGAAAGTGAACAACTACGATATAGAGCAGGTGAAGACGCAAACTTCTTTCTAGACAGCAGAAAAAACATGACAGATGCAGCTTTCTTTTCCATGATAAAAAATCAAATGGAAATGTAAAACCATAGCTATTAATATCTATAAGCAATGGCGGTTTGAGAGCAATCTCAGGCCGTTTTGTGTTTTAATTATATTACTAATTAAAAAATTAGAGAATTGTCAATCCGTGATATCTTATGGAATTCCTTGTAATTCTATTTCGTACTTTCCAATAACTCCCGAACATCCACATCCAATACCTCAGCAACTTTTCTGAGTACAGGAATACTTGGCTGTGAATTATTGTTGCAATAATTGGTCACAATAATATAGCTTTTACCGATTTGTTCGGATAGCCATTTTTGCGATCTACCTTGATCCTTAAGAACCTCTTTAATCCTGTTCATAGTATCGAATAATAGATATTATTATCGAAATAGGACAAGTTTATTTATCAAAAAACATATAATTACTATTTAATAGTAATATAAATTACTGTATATTGGCATCGGTATTTATCTATTGTGAAATTTAAACCTAAAAGCATGTCCAACAAAGAACTAATCATTTCCCTTATCCAACAAGATTTAAAACACAGCCAATTAGTCTTAGGACTAGACGAATTGGGAATGGAAGCATCAGAAAAACACTGTTTAGATATATTAGACATTGTGTACGACTTAATGAAGGTGCCCGGAGGGCACGTTGAGTATGATTGGTGCAGATTGTATGTTACATATATGCAAGAATGCAAAACAGTTGGGGTGACGCACACGACAGAAACTATGAAGCCGTTTGCAGTAGCTTGTTACAATGGGCTTGTCGAGATTGTAAATTCTGATAACGAAGGTTGATTTAACCACAAATAGGCGAGGGGAGTAAGGGTATTGCAAACTGACGAAGGAATTTGCGAATACTGTTGCTTGGGTGGCAGAAAGAGCAAGGAAATTACCCTACCAAAATTAATATGCGTTGTTTACCTCGTTTTGGCGATACCTATTCTGGGCATCTCTCGAATGTGGCGCGCCGAAACCTTCTATTGTGTATAACTTACTTATATAAACAACAAGATACGAATCAATTGTTTGTATACAACCGTCAGAAGTCTCGCTACAAACAATCACCCAAGTCCACTAGATTGTTTGTAGCCTACCTCAAATTAAGTTGCTCTAACGGACTCACCACCTTCCTTGTGGCATTGTCGCTTACATGCGTGTAAATCTGTGTGGTCTTTGGGCTACTATGACCCAGAATTTCCTGAATGTACCTCAAATTAACACCGTTCTCCAACAGGTGCGTAGCATAAGAATGTCGAAGCGTATGCAACGTACACTTCTTAATAATTCGAGCATTTAGTAGCCCCTTTTTCAAAACTGATTGAAAACTACTCTTCGAATATTGGAGTGACGTTTTACCATTAAAAAGAAATATTTTGGGCCGATAATTTCGAAAATAATTTCTCAATAATTTTAGACCTGATTGAGGAAGTGGAACAATTCGATCTTTGCGCCCTTTGCCACCTTTGATGTGAACAACCATTCGTTCAGAATCAATATCTTCAATTTTAAGATTTAGTAACTCACCACTTCTTAATCCGCAGGAATATGTAAGTACAATCATCGCCCGGTGCTTTTCATTCGTATAACTATTAATCAAGCGTTCTACTTCTGCTAAGCTTAAAATGACAGGCAAGGGTTTTGATGTTTTTGGGCGTTCGAAATCCTCAGAGTTGAGTTGTAGCGATTGATATTTGTCAAAGTAGATTTTGAGTGCATTGACGATCTGATTCTGATATGAAGCCGAATAATTATTGGCGAGAATATAATGAACATTAAAGAATTTAAAGTCCGCTTGATTGATGCTTGAAATCGTTTTGTTATCGTGGAATCGAAGAAACGTTCGCAAGGCTTCACAATACGTTTTAATCGTGTTTTCACTATATCGACGGTGCATTAAGTATCCTTCAAAGACTGATATTACATCATTTGTTTCCTTATTCGCAACGGGCAATTGATTTTGGCGTTTTGAAGAATACCAATCCGCAATTGGTTCTTCAAAGATGGAGTTAAGATCAAAATTCGACATTTGGAGTGTTTACCTATTAAGATACACAAAACCATCATTTTACTCCCCAATAACCAACTTAAAAACTCCATTCTTCTCACCAATCCGAATCACCACATAATAAGCGCCATTGGCAACCGATATATCAAAAGGAATCTCGGCCAAATGCACAAACTCTTCATCCCGAACAATCCGTCCGCCCTGGCTATAAATCAAAACATTCACATTCGATTTAACTTCATCGAATTGAATTGAGAACTGACCCGATGATGGATTCGGAGATATTAAAACCGCCTCATTATTCAGCTCACCAATTCCGATCGTGTTGATCGTAAAACAAGCACTGGTATCCGAACAAAAGGCCGAGTCAATTATAACCGCGTAATTTCCATTCTCAGTTGGAATGAAAGACGAATTCGTTGCGCCGGTAATCGGAGCGTAATTTGCATCACAATCCACCCACTGATAGACATTTGAAGTGGTTGCTGCCGTTAGTACAACGCCGTTTGCATTCACATCTGTATTGATGAACTCTACTGTAAGATCAAGCGTTACAAGGCTGTCGCATCCCGCAGCATTCGGCAAAGTAAAGGTTGCTGAATTGTTACTCGAAGTATAAACGTTTCCGTCAATCCAAGTTAAAGGTTCGCACTCGGTTCTTGTGTCAGTACCAGTAGAGTTTTCAATTGTAAGATCAACATACGCAGTTGAATCACAACCGTATATGTTTGAGACAACGGTAGCATACGTTCCTGTTGACGTATAAACAGAACCATTCCAAGACAGTGAATCACAAGCCGAAATTGTTGAATACGAGTTGACAGGATTGCAAATTGGAGCCACGTAAATAGCGTAATCTTCAACCTCCCCATCAAAGCCTGTTTGGCACAAAAGCGGATCGGTGTTGTATTTTCCAGAAACGCGCATCGTTGTTTTTCCAACAGTCGCAGTAAGCGGAACAATAATCGTAAGCGGTGATAAATCCGTTATTCCATCCGATGTGTTTTGCCCGAATCCTAAATCGTATTCTTCTCCCGCATCTTCAAAATCAGCATCGTGGTTCCAATCGATCCAAGCTTTGGCGTTTGTGATGTAATTTCCATCCGTGTCAACGTTCAGTGTCAAATCATGTGAGCTTCCCAGTTCCACAATTGTCGAATCAGTTGCTGTGTAATCTGTGTACCCTTGAAGCTTTCCAGTTGGATTGTTTATCGTATTGAAATCAACCAAAGTGATTCCCGTTGAGTACGACATGTTTCCAAAAGAAGCGCAATAGTCAAACGGCTTTGTGGTGTACATGAACTTATACGTTTCCGTTGTGTCTCCAGCATCACCCACAGCGAAAACTTTGAAGAAAAGCTTCGTTCCAACAGGTTGGTTTGGAAGTGGTGCACTGGATATCCAGTCATTTCCTCCTGTGTTTGTCATTGAAATCGCATTGCCAAAAGTTGGAGCATTGACTGACCATTCAACGTAAACACTCGAAATTGTATTGTCGTAAAGAATTGTAGCGTTCACGAATTGATCAATACCAAACAATGGAGCTTGATCTGTTGGCATGTCTGTAATGGAAGTGTTCGTAATTGATGGGTAACTCTGACGTCCGTCTAAAGTAAATTCCCAAAGTCCACGTCCCCATGTTACGGCTCTAAGCGTATTTGAACCGTACATTACTTCCATTTCGGTAATAGTGGTGTTGGGTAAATCCGGATTGTACAAGGTCCATGAATTATCGGCCATCGCTTTTTTGTAAACACCTATTTCCGTTCCCAAATAGATAGTTGATTCATTCGTATGATCAATAATGACCGATCGAACCGGCATATTGTTGAGGTTGTAAGTGATGTTTTGCCAAGTGATTCCTTGATTCGTTGTGATGAATACTTTTTCCCCATTGGCTTGATACGAAGCATACGTGACAACAATAACCCAATCGTCGTTTGGATCGAAAGCAACATCCGAAATTGAACTGTTCGGCAATGTTCCTTGAATGTCTTGAAATGTAAGTCCGCCATCCAATGATTTTTCAATGTCTTGTCCTCTAGTAACAATTATACGTTCTGAATTGGTTTCTGCAACCGTCGCATAGTTAATGGTTCCTGAGAAACTTGGTGTTCCTAATTTCGTCCAAGACGATCCGAAATCATTACTTCGGTAGAGCGTATCTCCCATGTGGTAGACTTTCATGTGATCGTTTGGATCGTAAAACAGCGGCGCGACCCAACCTCCATTTTGATTTGGTGGAGTAGCACCGTCTTGCGATTGACCGCCATCTTTGGTTCTTCTTCGACCTCCATATTGAACGCTTCCTATCATCCAATCGTCGTTCAATGGGTGAATAATTCCTTCCATTCCATCTGCACCATAAAACTCAACCCAAGACGTTTCTGTTTTGATACTTGTACCGTTGTCTTGAGATCCTGTTATCGTTCGCTCGTGGTTCGATTGACTTACACCGAGGTTGTAATACTCTCGAATGGATTGTCCTTCAAAAATTTCCCAAGTCACTCCGTTATCCGGACTTCGGCATAAGAAGCCATCTGTGTTGACCCAAAACACGCCATTAACGCACGTAGATCCTCGAATATCGGCGTGAACATATTTACCGGTTGTATTGTAATTCGCGTTCCCTTGACTCCAAAACGTTGCTTGGGTAAACGTTTGACCTTCGTCCAGGCTCATGTGCGTATCAATGTCACCAAACAACATAACGTTCGTGTCAACATCACTGACTGCGAATGCTCCGTAATTGTTAATCCCAGGCGTTGATAATTGTGTGAAATTCATTCCCTCATCGGTCGATTTCCAGATTCCGTCGCTTGAACCAATGTAAACGCAGTTGGGGCAGGCCGCTGAAATTGAAAGCTTAATTCCAGCTCCATTTCCAGGGATGGTGTTCGATGTGTTAAAGCTAATCCCGCCATCCGTTGATACATAAATCACACTTGAGTTATTGGATGTTTGGGCGTAAATAATATTTGGATTTGTTGGATGGAATTTGATCGTTCGAAAGTCCAAAGCGGCAACTGGCGTTGTCCATGTTGCTAAGTTATCCGACGATCGAAAAAGTCCTTCATTCGTTCCAACAAAGATTAATTCTGGAATTGTTGGATGGTGTGCAATTTGATATATCTGACGGTTCGTTCCCATTCCACCCCAAAGCAAGGTCGTCGGATTGAAATTCGTCTCGTTCCATGTATCACCGCTATCCGTTGAAAGGTAGATTCCGTGTGTCGTTCCATTTCTAGAATTTCGAACGTTGATGTACACCGAGTCAGAATTCGTTGGAGAAACAGACATCGTGTTGACACCTGTGGCAAATAAAAAGTCAGTTGTGCTTTCTGTCCAAGTCACTCCACCGTCTGTTGTGCGCCAAAAACCCCCACTTCGCGAACCAATATAAATTTTTAGTGGATCTGTCGGGTCGGAATAATATGATTCAACTCTGCCCAATCCAACGGCATAATGACCTGTGACTTGTTCTATATAATGAGGGCCTAATTCTTCCCAACCGTTATCGAAAAGTGCCATTGCGTTCGATGGTACAAAACCTTCAGAAGCTTTCTTAACGAAGTAAGGATCTACAGAACTTCGATCTCCTGTAGGATAAAATTTAGGTTCGGTTTCATGGAGCCATCTTTGGTATCCTTTCCATCCAGAACCTTTCTGAGTAATGTCAATGGATTCAAAATGCTTTTCGGCTTCAATAACAACGTCGTAAACATTTACACTAGGATCGTTCATCATTTCCTTCCACAATTGCGCA
>JAWUWJ010000102.1:0-16224 GCA_034111925.1 Crocinitomicaceae bacterium | reverse complement strand
CTGCACCGCCTGCTTCCCAACGTTCTCTTACGCCGTAGAGCTTAGGTCCGGTCATGTCATCAAATACTTTGTGACATGTTGCACATTTCGCCTTAAAAAGATCGCCACCCTGTGCTTGAGAGTTGAATGCCCCTGCCAATAACAATACTGTTAAAGCACTGAGGCGCCATTTGTTAAGATTTCTAAACATCTGACTACTAGATATTTTCATATAAAAAACTGTTAGTCCAAAGCCAAAAAAACGCTTTTTGACGCAAGCAAATTTAGCAGAATTGTGTCATTCCATGACAGTTTTATGACAATTTCGACTCTGAATTATTTAATTTAAAATGATTCTAAATAAGCTTTATCGTCCATATATATTCAACTCATAGATTTACAAGTAATTCGCGAGGAAGATCAAAGGCTTCGGCATGAAGATTGATTAAACAATTTTGTATTTTTACATAATAGAAATGAACAACGATTATGATTAAGAACTTAATAATTGGATTGATTTGCATTAGCAGTTCTGCAACATTTGCTCAACAGGGTGATGTAAAGGTTGTTAAAGACAGTCGGATTAATGCTCTTGTAGCGAAGCAAAGTCAAATTACGCCTCCTGAAGTAAAGCCACACATAGATGGCTACAGAGTACAGCTGTTCTTTGATTCAGACAGAAGAAAGATCAATGATGCACGCACAAAATTCATTTCTCGCTTTCCAAAGGTTGATACATATGTGGAGTTCAAACCGCCTAATTACTTTTTAAAGGTTGGAGATTTCAGAACTCGATTGGAAGCGGAAAAAGTAAAAGCTGCTGTAGAAATGGAATTCCCTACAAGTTTCATTATTAAAGAAGATGTCTTTTTACCCCGTTTAGAGAAAGAGAATTCTTTCGATAATTGATATTATAACACTTTCAATGAACCAATCTTTTGGTAAGGCATACAGTTTATGCAGTAAGAAACTCATTGATGAGATTTTTGAATCAGGCGATACTGTAAAATCCTACCCGCTAATTGCAAAATATAAGAAAGTCGAACTAAAGAGCGATACATCTTTTCAAATGGTGATTTCCGCTCCGAAGAGAACTTTTAGAAATGCGTTTCAGAGAAATAGAATAAAACGATTGTGCAAAGAGGCAATTCGAGTGAACAAGCAAATTCTAGAAGAGCCTTTGAACGATAAAAACTTAAAACTTGGCATTTGCCTAATATATAGTGCCAAGGAAGAGTTGGCCATTGAACTGTTGAATCGCAAAACTCAAAAACTGTTCAACAAAATAATAGAAGATTTAGATGAAAATATTTAGAAGTAACAAATTCATTTCAAGGGCAATTACAATTGTTCTTATTTCAATCTCAAGTGTTTCCTACTCACAATCCAATGGATTTGAAGTTGTAAGAAGCTTAGAGCTAATGGATCAAATATATGAATACTTGGAAAAGTATTATGTAGATGATTTAAACGCTGGAAGTCTTTCTAAAACTGCGATTGACGCAATGCTAAAAGAACTTGATCCTTATACTGTATACTATCATGAGACAGACATAGAGGATTATCGTCTTATGACAACTGGACAATATGGAGGTATTGGCGCTTTGGTTCGAAAAATTGACGATTACACATACATCACAGAACCTTCTGAAGGAAATCCAGCACAAGTTGCAGGATTGATGGCAGGCGATAGAATTCTTGAAATTGATGGGAAAGACATGAAAGGAAAGCCTTCTAGTGAAGTTTCTGCTGCTTTGAAAGGCCCTAAGGCAACCGAGGTTAATATATTGGTTGAACGAAATGATAGCGAAAAGGTGACCGTTTCATTTGAGCGCGCTGAGATTAAAATTCCAGATGTACCCTATTCAGGTATGATTGATGAAAAAGTGGGGTACATTAAATTGAGCGGTTTCACTAAAACGGCATCTCAAGAAGTTATCAAGGCTTATGGTGAATTGAAATCAGAAGGAATGCAAAAACTGGTCTTCGATTTACGAGGAAACGGAGGTGGACTTTTAATCGAAGCAGTGAAAATCGTAAACATGTTCATTCCCAACAATCAAATTGTTGTAACAACAAAAGGTAGAGTCGCGGAAGAAAACAGGTCGTATAAAACGATGAATAGTCCTATTGACCTTGACATTCCAGTTGTGATATTGGTCGATGGAGGATCTGCTTCGGCGAGTGAAATCGTTTCTGGAAGTTTACAAGATTTAGATCGCGCGGTTATTATAGGAACGCAATCCTATGGAAAAGGTCTTGTTCAAAGAACTTACGATTTGGACTATGGATCGAAAATGAAATTGACAATAGCAAAGTATTACACGCCTTCAGGACGATGTGTTCAGCGATTGGAATATTATGACAAATTGGACGGCGATAACGTTGAAGAGGTTCCGGATTCGTTAATTCAAATTTTCAAAACGAAAAATGGTCGTGACGTAATTGACGGAAGAGGTGTTGAACCAGACATTGAGGTTGACTTGAAAGAGTTCAGCAGATTGACAGGGACTTTATTCCGTGAGAATCTGGTTTTCGACTATTCTTCGCGCTATTTCTTTGCGCATCGCGAAGATGAAATCCCAACAAACTTCTCATTGTCGAATACGGATTATGAAGCATTTAAAAAATTCGTTCTAGAACATGAGTTCACCTATTCAACTGCTTCTGAAGAGATGTTGAAGAAAATGAAAAAAACAGCCGAAGAAGAAGGATTCTATGATGACATGAAAACTGAATACGACATGCTTCTAGAAAAAGTAGTTCCATCCAAAGAAAGAGATTTAGAAAAGTTCAAGCCAGAGATTATCCAATTGATCGAAAATGAAATTGTTTCGCGTTACCATTTCCAAAAAGGAAGAGCGCAACATGCCTTTAAAGATGACGAATACATCAAAGCTGCCATCGAAGTTTTTAACAAACAGGACGAGTACAATACTATCTTAGGAAATTAATCGTTTGTCTTAATATACGCAAGTACTACTCTTTATGCTGAACCGAATATTCGGTGCAAATACGCACACGTATCTCCATATTATAGGTTTGTCTGGATTGGCTTTTGGCCTTCCCTTCAATAAGGTAGTGATGTCTATTTCCATGATGTTTTTAGTGCTCAATCTTCTTTTGGAAGGTGAATTTAAAACCTATTGGAGCAACCTCAAATCAAACCGCGGCTTTCTTCTAATACTTTCGCTTCTCCTATTAACGGCACTTAGCCTTTTCTGGTCAACAGATATGGCATACGGAATTCACGATTTAAAGGCAAAATTGCCCTTGCTTGTTATTCCGGTTGTATTGGCATCCAAACCAATTTACAACACTAAATTCATCAACATCATCTTAATGTCATTCGTTGGTTCCGTTGTGATGACATCAACAATCAACTTTGGGTTTTACAACCATTGGTTCGGTTCTGCGGAATACAATGATATTCGCGGAATGTCGCTTTTTAGTTCGCATGTTCGTTATGCACTTTTAGTAGTCATGTCGATTGCTATAATGATTCACTTTTTGGTTAAAAAACAAGGCCCAATTCTACTCTGGATCGTTCTTCTAATCTGGTTCAATTATTACACGTATTTCAGTCAAATAATTTCAGGCGCGATCACACTTTTAGGAATTTACTCAATCATACTATTCTATTGGGCTTGGCACAAACAGAAATTAGTAGCGCTTATCGGTTTATTTTCTGTCTTAATAACGGCCGCAGTATTGGTCGTAATGATTTTCAAACCCATCACCTACAATCCTGCTGACTACACCTATAAAACCCTTAGCCATAGAACTGCCGAAGGAAATGTATACTACCACAAACCCGGGATCGTGTCACCGGAAACGGGAAAGCCAATTCATATTTTCATCTCTTACGTAGAATTAAAAAGAGAATGGGAAAAAGCATCCGAAATTCCATTTGACGGACTGGATATAAAGGGCCAACAAATTAAGTCTACTGTAATTCGATATATGGCTTCGAAAGATTTAAAAAAAGACGCGGTTGGTTTTTCAAAGTTAAGTAGGAAGGACATCGAATCTATCGAGAACGGATGTACAACAGTCCATCACAAAGGAATGATTGCGCGATTTTATGGATTGCAATATCAGCTAAGTAATGTATCTGACCCAAACGGACATTCCCTCTTACAACGGTTGGAGTATTGGAAAACAGGCGCCGAAATTGCTAAAAAAAACTGGGTCATAGGAGTTGGAACGGGCGATACGCAGTTGGTATTTAATCATCAGTATTATCGCAACAAATCTGTATTAAATGAAGAGAATCGAGACCGCTCTCACAACATGTACTTAACCGTTCTTTTGTCAATTGGAATCGTTGGCTTGGCGCTTCTTCTTTGGAGCCACATTCGATTCTTTGTCTTGAACTTTAGATCAGGTCAAATCGTTGCGGTTATGTTCATGACAATTGCCCTTCTATCCTACTTTATGGAAGATACCCTTGAAACTCAAACTGGGGTAACGTTCTTCGCTCTGTTCTACGCCTTATTCTTCAACTTTGCAAAAAAAGAGCCGATTCCTTAACCTTTCTGCGGTATTCACGTACTAGGAAGAGGCAAATCAAAAGAGTACATTTGCAAAAACTTTTCCTCGGTTGAACCGTTGAAATCAAAGTCATAGTCATGGGTTTCAAATTGACAAAAGATTTTCTTGAAAGTGTTAACGATGCAATTGAGCAGCGCAACCTTACGTGGTTTGAACAAAACGTCTTTGATTTACACGATGCCGATATCGCAGCCATCATTGATGAGTTGGACGAAGACGAAGCGGCTTACCTTTATGGAATTCTAGTTGAGGATACTCAAGCAGACGTTCTAATTGAACTGGATGAAGACACGCGAGATACAATCCTTAGTGCCTTCTCTTCCAAAGAACTTGCAGAGCAACTCGAAAACTTAGATTCTGATGATGCCGCTGATATTATCAGTGAACTGCCCAAGGAACAGATTGAAGAAATCATTTCTCACATCCAAGATAATGAGGCTGCCGAAGATATTGTTGACCTTTTAAACTACGACGAAGACACCGCAGGTGGTCTAATGCAAAAGGAGTTTATTCAAGCCAAAATTGATTGGCCTGTGAACCGTTGTGTTATTGAATTGCGTCGGCAAGCAGAAGAAGTTGAAAAAGTATACACCATATATGTTGTGGACGATGCCAATAAACTGGTTGGGTTTCTATCCTTGAAACGACTCCTGTTTGCTAGTCCACAGACAAAAATTAGAGATTTATTCCAAGACAAAAATGTGATCTCCGTGAAAACGAGCGACGATGATGAATACGTTGCGAAGATCATGGAGAAATACGATTTGGTTTCTGTTCCGGTAATTGACCTTCAAGGAAAATTAGTTGGGCGAATTACAATTGATGATGTTGTCGATGTAATTATTGAAGAGGCTGAAAAAGATTTACAAATGGCTTCGGGGATTTCCGAAAAAATTGAATCAAGCTCAAGTGTTTGGAAAATGTCAAGAGCACGAATGCCTTGGTTATTAATCGGATTGCTCGGAGGAATTCTTGGAGCTCAAGTGATTTCCGGATTCGAAGCGGACATTATGATTGTACCGCAATTGGCATTTTTCATTCCACTAATTACAGCAATGGGAGGAAATGTCGGAGTTCAATCATCAGCAATCGTAGTGCAATCATTGGCCAGAGGAGATGATCAATTTGGCTCAATATTTAAAAAACTTGCCAAAGAATCCCTAGTAGCCTTGGTCAACGGGCTTGTTCTTTCGCTTATCGTTTATGGTTTCGCCTATATTTTTGACACGGCAATTTTAGGACTTGTGGTAAGTATATCACTCTTCACAGTGATTATGTTTGCCGCGGTATTCGGAACTTTAATTCCACTAATATTGGATCGATACAAAATCGACCCTGCTTTGGCAACCGGACCGTTTATTACAACCTTAAATGACGTCCTCGGTCTGTTCATCTACTTTACCATCGGAATTTTAATGTACGGTCTGTAATGAAAGTTCTTTTTCTCGATACGGTCCACCCTATTCTAGAACAACGACTCACAAGCGCCGGTTATACTTGTGTTGATGGCTCTGAGTTGAGTGATTCAGCATGTATTTCATTGGCTTCAGACGTTGTTGGAATTGTTATTCGTTCTCGGTTTCGAATGGACTCTGAATTTCTAGAACATGCTCCGAATTTAAAGTTTATCGCGCGCTCTGGTGCGGGAATGGAAAACATCGATGAAGGCTATTGTGCCAAACGAAATATTGATTTGCACAACGCTCCAGAAGGAAATCGGAATGCAGTCGGCGAACACGCCCTAGGAATGCTTCTTGCTTTGTTCAATAAATTACACACAGCAGATGCTGAGGTTCGAAACGGCAAATGGGACCGAGAAGGAAACCGTGGCGTTGAATTGGACGGTAAAACAGTTGGCCTTATTGGTTTTGGAAATAACGGAAGCGCATTTGCCAAAAAACTGCGCGGCTTTGATGTTGAGGTCTTGGCCTATGACAAATACAAAAGTGGATTCGGAACGGATTTCGTTCAAGAGGTTGAATTGGAAACTCTTTTTGAAAAAGCCGATATTTTAAGCTTCCATATTCCACAGAATGAAGAAACTGTATTCTTTGCAAATGATGCCTTCTTCAATTCATTTGAACAGCCAATCTACTTAATCAATCTTGCAAGAGGTAAAGTCGTTCAGACATCTGCTTTAGTGAATGCAATGAAATCAAATAAGGTTCTTGGTGCTTGCCTCGATGTTTTAGAATATGAAAAGGCGAGTTTCGAATCCTTTTTTGAACAGGACCTAGATCCAAATTTCAGCTATTTATTGAAATCGTCCAATGTTATTTTTTCTCCGCATGTTGGCGGTTGGACTCATGAAAGCTATTTCAAATTGAGTAATGTTTTGGCTGATAAGATCTTAAATTAAAGTTTACCTTAATAAGTATAAATCTTTGTTCGTGCATTCCGAAATTTCAGTACTTTTCTGCTAACCATTGCTTGGCAATTAACGTTGTTTCAATTGGAACTAAGAACTCTAACACTATTTAAATGAACTGGGAAACACTTCTATCCTTTGGCGACAGTATAACGTTCGGCGCGCGAAGCTACTTTGGTTATCCTGAAATTTGCGGAAGCATTCTAGAAAAAAAATTATCCAAAAGTTGGAACATCATTAACCACTCAACGAATGGGTTTACCACTATTGATTTAATTCGATCAATTAACCCTTGTCTTCAAGCCTATAAATCGGAACATCCGAGCATCATTACAATAATGATCGGAACCAATGACATCAAGAACGAAACGCCGTTGGATGATTTCATTATAGCATACAAGCAAATCATTGTTAAGGCAAAATTAATGGCGGTTAACAACAATATTGTGCTGTTCAAAATACCCAGGTTTACAAAGGAGATTACTTATCCGTATAACTTTGCCATGAATTCTCAAGTTGATGCATTTAATGCAGTCATAGAGGAGTTATCTGTTCAAAATGGATTAAGAACAATTGAATTGGAATTGGACGATGACGATTTCTTTGATGGAGTTCATTTCAGTACAAAGGGAAGCAATAGCGCTGCACAACAATTGGCCAATTTCATTTTAAAAGACAAAGGATTTGAAAGTTCTTCAAGTCTGTCATAAGATGCCCAATCCACCTAGTGATGGTGGCGCACAAGCAATTCACAACATAACTTTGGGTTTCTTGAAAAGCGGTATAGATCTAAAAGTCTTATCGATGAACCCGACTAGAAATCAAATTGATCTCGGTTCCTTATCCGAGGACTATTTAAAACGTACAAAGTTTGAGGCGGTTGTCGTAGACACCAAAGTAAAACCACTGAAAATCCTTTTCAATTTCTTCAAAAAAGAATCCTATTTCATTGAACGGTTTCAATCCAGTGCATTTGAACGGAAGTTGAAATCCCTTCTTTCAAAAGACGAATATGATGTTATTCAGCTGGAGCATTTGTACTTGTTTTTATACATTGATCTAATTCGAAGTCATTCCAAAGCCAAGATTGTTTATCGACCGCAAAATGTGGAGCACATTATCTGGGAGCGGTTTTTACAAAACGTGAAAAATCCATTTAAAAGGTACTTCCTAAAGGTTGCGACGAAGCGATTGAAGAAATTTGAAACGGAAAACTCAAGCAAGGCAGACGGAATTATAACTTTGACTTCAGACGATTTAGAAATTATTAAATCGTTTAGTCCAAATACGCCAATTATTGATATCCCCTTGGGATTTGTATTTGATGATCTCAATGGATTCAATGCAACTGAACAATTCGAGAATTTTCCAATCTTCTATCATTTAGGATCAATGGACTGGATGCCCAACGAGGAAGCAATTGATTGGTTTCTCAACGAAATTTCAGATTTGGCAATTCAAAAAATGCCCGACGTAAAGGTCCACATAGCGGGACGGAATATGCAAGACCATTTTTTCAAAAAGCAAAATTCAAACCTAATCATTGAAGGAGAGATTACCGACGCCATTCAGTATCAAAAAGACAAAGCCATTATGATCGTCCCTCTTTTATCTGGCAGCGGAATTCGAGCGAAGATTGTTGAAGGCATCGCATTGGGAAAAACAATTATCACGACCACAATTGGCGCTCAGGGAATCAATTACATCGAAGGTGAAAACCTTTTAATTGCGGATACTCCACAAGAATTCGTTGAGCAGATGTACCGTTGCTATTCATCGAAAGAATTTTGCATGAAAATCGGAGCCAATGCTCAAGAACTGGCCAAAGAGGAATACCATTACGTTTCCAATGCCAAACGAATTGTTTCATTTTACAATACGCTATTAACCGCCGATGAAAAATAGCCTTATCATTTTTGGAACTCGGCCTGAGCTCATAAAGCTAATTCCCATTCTACTGGAAATTAGAAAACGGGGATGGGAAAAACATTTTAAAATCATTTTTACGCAACAGCATAAAGATTTGATCCATGATCTCTTGGAAAGATTTAATATCACTCCAGATCATTCTTTAGCAATTTCCGAGCATGAGATGATTGGCCTGACACTGAGCGATATTAGAAGAGAACTGCAAAAGTACATCACAGAAAGACCTGGTGAAATAGGCTTCATTTTAGCGCAAGGAGACACGACAAGTTGTTTCGCTGCAGCAATGACCGCTTCTGCAAATCAAATTCCATTCGCCCATGTAGAGGCAGGACTTAGAACATACGATTTGAACCACCCATTTCCAGAGGAATATTTTAGACAAGTAATTTCTCAACATGCCGCGGTAAATTTCACCCCGACCAAAAGCGCTACAGATAATTTATTGAGCGAAAACGTATCAACCGATAAGATTCTTCAAACGGGAAATACCATTGTTGATATGGTTGAGATCTGGAAAAATGCTGCTAAAAATGAACCCAGTATAGCAGTTCAACCTTTTCTAAAATCAAACAACGTATTAATTACTTGTCATCGAAGAGAGAATCAAAATTCGAATTTTGACTGTTTAATTGATTCCGTCATTGATTTGGCCAATACCCATGTTGATTTGAATTTTCTATGGTTGTGTCATCCAAACCCGTTCGTTGAAGAGAAATTGAAACATGAAAAATTGAACAATACAACGAACATTTATGTTTTAGAGCCCGTCCATTTGTTTGATATGTTCGCGCTTTACAAAACGTCTAAGGTCATTATTACTGACTCAGGCGGAATTCAAGAAGAAGCGATTTCATTCAATGTTCCCACGCTCGTTATTCGGGAAAAAACAGAACGAAAAGAAGCGCTGGATTCGGGAAATGCAAAGATTGTTTCACTTTCCGATGGTACTATTAGGTCTGTGTTTAACAATTTCCTGAATCATCCAGTCGAAAATGATATCAATCCATTTGGAGATGGGAAAGCGGCAGTTCGAATTTTGGACTACTTCGGAGATCAATTAAAGATCAGCTATCAAGAACCGAACTTAATCCAGGAGGACAATCAGTAGAATTGTTTACGAAACCCTCAACAAGTTGCCGTAATACAACTCTTTTCCAGTTGTCGTTTTCATCCAAAGTTCGTTGACTTCGAATTCTCGTTTTCCAAAATAGCGGTTCGCAAGTTGCTCAATAACCTTCCCTTCTACTTTGGGTGAATAGGTGTTGAGAATTAGAAAACCCTCATGACCAATGAGCTTCTTGGCATTTGCCATTAATTCATCCAATTTATCTTCGAGTTTCCATTTTTCCTTTTTCGCTCCAATTCCCCAAGCAGGTGGATCCATTACGATTCCCGAGTATTGATTTCCTCTTTTGACTTCTCTTGCGGCAAACTTCAATGCGTCCTCATGCACCCATTTAATGTTTTCAAGGTCAGACGCTTCCATGTTCTCTCGAGCCCAAGAAATGAGCTGCTTTACTGAATCAATATGGAAGGATTCAGATCCTGTGCTTTTGGCAACAACCGAAGCGGCTCCTGTATAGGCGAATAAGTTTAAAAATTTCGATGAATCATCGAGGTGATCAGTGATGAAATCCCAATTCACCCGTTGTTCTGGAAACAGTCCAACGTGTTTGAATTTCGTCAACTTTAGCTGAAACGTAAGCTCTTGGTATTGAATCGACCATTCTCTTGGAGCGTCTTGTTTCAATTGCTTCCACGTTCCAGATTGTGCACCTTTTGGAATAAACTCCCAATGGGCCATTTGATTCCATTGATCGAACGGTTTTTCTGAACGAAAATAGGCTTGTAATTCTGGACGAATCGTGATGATTTCTCCCCAACGTTCAAGTTTCTTCCCACCTCCGGCGTCTATTAGTTCATAATCGGACCATCCGGTTGTGTAGATTCTTTTCATCGATTGTTCGATTTTTTGATCGTTCGGTTGTTCGAACAATCCAATGATAGATCTCTATCTCCTTGGTGATTTTCTACGTCCACCTTGCATTTGCGCTTCTCTCATTTGATTCTTAGAAGGAGCTCCACGCAATTGACTTTGCATTTGATTGATTTGATCTTTCATCATTCCAGAAGAATCCAATTTCTTAGCTTCGGCCAAAAGAGTAACAGCTTCTTTCTTTCTACCCGTTTGGGCACAAATTCCAGCAAGGTGCATTCTAGCAACTGCGTTATCTTGTCCTGTTCTCAATCCCATTGCCATTGCCTTGCGAAGAAGAGCTTCACTTTGAGCAAATCCCAATTCTTGCGTATTCAAAACAGCTTTCAAAAACAAAACATATGCGTGTTGTTTTTTCGGTAAAAATTGCGGTGCTGAGATTCTGTTTACGTAGTTCTTTGCTTTGTCAGTGTCGCCAGTTCTCATAGCGTTCAAGGCAAGAATCATTTTTTCATTTCTGAAGAAAGAGAATCCTACGATGACAGTTGGAAGAATCAATGTGATTCCCCATCCCCAATATCCTGTATAAAAAAGGGCTACAGTACTACCCAACATTCCTACTGCTAAAAGGCAGCGAATAATAAATCCAATCATAATTACTTAATAGTTGCGATACATTTTAACTCAATAGCGATAGGCGTTGGCAGGGAATTAATTTCCACCGTTGTTCTGCACGGCAAATTCTCTCCGAAGTATTCAGCATAAATCTTATTGTATTCATGAAAGTCTCTTTTCATGTTTACTAAGAATACTGTTACGTCTACCAATTGATCCCAGCTTGAGCCAGATTCTTCTAAAATAATTTTGACATTGTCAAAAACGCTTCTGCATTGTGCAGCGAAATCAAATTCAATGAAGTTTCCGTTTTTATCAAGCTTTAAGCCTGGAACAGCCGAATCAATTTCATCAGATCCTGCAACGCGCGGTCCAACTCCAGATAAAAACAATAAATCACCAACTTTACGAGCGTGAGGATAAAGTCCTACTGGCTTTGGCGCTTTTGTTGTTGAAATTCTACTCTCGTTTGACATATCAAAATATTTCATGCAAATATAGGCTTTTTCTAATGATTGGTTCGTATCCTGTGGTTCAAACAAGGCGAAAAAATCAAAGTATTTATTAAAAAACGTGGTACAGTTTTGGGTATTGGAGAAATGTATAAATTTGTAATATGAAATATCTGCGTGTTTTAATTCTTGCTTTGATCACTCTTTCGGTAACAGGATGCATTGAAATAATTGACGATTTGACATTAAACATGGACGGAAGCGGATCGTTCAAATACAACATCAACTTAAGTTCTAGCAAGGTTAAAATCAACTCGATTCTTGCGTTGGATAGCTTGGATGGCAAAAGAGTTCCGTCAATCGGTGAGATTAAACAGAAGGTCAGTCGCTTGAATGAAAAACTCAAATCTGAGTCAGGAATTTCGAACGTGAGCCTTACTGCAGATTACACGAATTATGTTTTTAAATTTTCGTGTGACTTCGCTTCTCTGGCCGAGTTGCAATCGGCGATTAAAACGATTGCATTGTCTGAAAATGGCGGTAATTCCATCCCAGAGTTGGACCACAATTGGCTTATTTTTAGCGGTTCACAATTGAATCGTTCCGTTCCAGAAATTGCAATTAAGAAAACAAAGGAAATAAAGAACAGCGACCGGCTTATGTTGAAAGAGGGCACTTACACCTCAATTACTCGGTTTGAAACGGAAATTGAGAAATTTGACAATGATAAAGCCAAATTGTCGGCAAACAAAAAGGCGATTATGTTGCGCACGGACCCGTATTCACTCACGCAAAATCCCAGTCTGCTAGATAACACGATTTATCTAAAGAAATCCGAATAGTCGCCCTTCATATTTTCGTACTTTTGACATCGTAATTTAAAGCTCTTGAAAAGGGTTAAATCGTTTCAAATGAAAATATTCCTAACTGCACTTTCACTCATTTCCGTAATTGGGCTGAATGCACAACAATCAGAAGATTTAGTTCCTCAGGAGGCTGCTTCCGTATTTAGTATCAACAATATTAACTTGTTACAAAAAGTTTCTTTGGATCAGCTTGTTCAATACGAGTTTATGGAAGAGGTACAAGATGAGCTTTTCGATGGATCAACATCTGGAAAAACGATTAAGGATTCTGGAATTGATTTCGATCAAAAACTCAATATTTTTATTGGCCCTGCGGATGACTATTTCGTTTCAGGTTTAACGTTTGGAATTGCAAATAAAGATCAACTTTTTGAAGTGTTTGATGATTTCGAACCTATTGAAAGTAAGTATGCAGGTGTTGAGTTCTATTCTTCTTACTTCAATCGAATTGCAATCAAAGGAAATGTTGGGATTTTGTACCGCATCATTCCATCTGGAAACGTTGTAGATGATTTAACGGATTCAATTTGGTACGCTCAAGGAAATGGGTATCGTTGGGATGATTATTACTATGACGATCATTACTACGAAGAGGAATACGAGTTAGAGGGGGAGTTCGAATTCATTGAAGAAATGGAAACGGAGGAAAACACAACGACTCCAATTGATGAAGAAGATAATCTGCCAGAAGCTGGTGAAGACCCAACAAAAAAGACGTACTACGAACTTCGCGATTCCGTTGAAATGGCGCTTCAAAATGGATTCATGGATGCATTCTGTGACAACATCTTTGTCAAAGGAAACGTGCTGACGAAAACATCTCCAAAATTTAAAAAGCAATTGAACAGTGAGTCTGAAGGAACATTCTTTATCGACAATTCGAAAAACTTGAAAAGCAATAATGATTTTGACTTTATGAAAAGAAGGTATCCATCGTTTTACTATCGAATGGATGAATTGTACACTGGAAACACAATGAGTGGTGAAATTCATATCAATGAAAACTCGATTGAAATGGAACTTGACACCGAATATGGCGAGAAGCTTGGTTCAGTGTATAAGGAGATGACTGATTCAAAGTTCGACAAGAGCGTTTTGAAGTACATTCCTGAAGACAATCAATCTTTCTTTACGTACAACGTAGATTTAAGAAAGGCCTACGAGGAAGCATTTAGAGTGATTTTACCGATCTTTTCTGAATCTGAAAGCAGAGACCTTTCTACTTTCGGATTAACCCTTGAGTTGTTGGATGAATTCATTAATAAGGATGCGCTTTTCGACTCTTATAAAGGAAGTATGTTCGGGTCTTTCAATGGAATTCAAAGAGTAAAAACAACGAAAATCATTTGGGATTACGACGATGAGACTTTCGACTACATTGAAAAAGAAGTTGAAGCGGAAGAAGACATGCCGGTATTCGTTTTTGGTTTCTCTACGGATCGACATGATATTCCTGAAAAAATAATGAAGCATTTGTGCAAGAACATGAGACAGTTTCACAACATGGGTGAGTATTATATAGTAGACAATGCGGTAATGAATGCAGCGCCGTTATATATTATCAATAAAAATGGTCTGTTTATTTACACAAATGATGAAGTTCTTGCAAAATTGTACTCGGACGGATATGGAAAAAATGCCATTTCGAAGAAACAAGTGAAGAAAGGAATGAAGGGTGGAGCCGTTTACGCTCGTGCGAATTTATCCAAAGCGATTGCTGAACTTCCGAAAGAAATTTTCAATAGCCGTGAAAACGAAATGATTGATGTATTCAGAGGAAAGTCTGGAACGTTGGAGCTTTCTTCTTCAAAATCAACAAAAACAGGAACGTCATTTAACCTTTCTTATCAATTTGAAGGCGAATATGACAATTCTGGTACGTATATTTTAGATCTAATAAATAGCATGTACGTAATCTCTAAATAGGACGATGCGAAAGAAAATCGCGATAGTAATTGCCTTTATTGGAGTATTTGTAGCCTTATTATTTTTCCGACCGTGGGAACCTGAGCCTCAAAGAGGGCCAAGATTTATTGATCGGTTACCGGATGCTGATGTAATCGGGAAATCAAATGTTCTGGACTTGACGCGCGCTCTTTCGAGTTCGTTGTACCATTACCGTATTCCATTTCGTGAGTTCCTTTCGCCAGAATTTATTCTTGGTCAAGGAAAAGGATTCGGAATTGATTTTCAGGAATCGGCCTTCTTTTTCGCAGATGAAAAGGACTGGGAAATACAGTCATTTGGAATCCTGTTTAAGATTTCGGACAGTATTTCTGTTCACGAGGGAATCAACCGTCTGGCTAAAATAATTGATTTGAAAGATACCGTTGTTTACAATCGAACGGTTTATAAGTACAGTGAACAGGGCATTTATTTCGCTTATGGAAAAGATTGGCTTTTGGTTTATCAAGGGGAGAATTTTAAGAGAACGTACCGTGACATCCTGTTTGCTAAAATCAACGAAATCCCACCAAAATGGAGAGCGTTCTTAAATCAAGAGTCGAGCACTGATCATGCAATTATAGCGCAGGCAATGACGAAGAACCTTGCGGACAATGGTATTGAATCGATCCTACTTTCGGTTACGAATGACTCGTCGAGCTTAACTCTAAATACGCAGATCAATCAATTCGACACGCTCGCTTTTCAAATCAAAAATACGGGTTGGAATTATTCGTCCCAAGAATTTACGCGGACGAATGCGAGTATCCATTTTGACATTGAGCGCTTGCGGAACAATCCAAACGATCCTATCATTCGATTCTTGACCCAATTGGGTGAGAAAATAAGTTTCCCTGTTAATGATTTAATGAATGCTTGGGAAGGCGACATCGCGTTTCGACAGGGAGGAATTGAACGCGTTCGGGAAAAGTACATCGAATCAGAATTGGATGAAAATTTCAACGTAACCGAAGTTGTGAGGTACAAAACGGTAAAAGTTCCTGGTTATTCAGTTTATCTCTCCATGAATCCGACGAATAGAGCGTTGATCGATAAATTATTGCATAAGGGAATCATGACCAAACAAGAGGGCAAGTACAGAATGTTGTTTTCTCCTCCGCTTCAGATGAGCCAAACGGATACTTCGCTAATGTTTCATACGAGCAAATTTCTTCCAGTATTGTATCCAAATTCTCAAAACGAAATCCTTTTCACGCACAAGAAAACGCCTTATGTAATTTATTTGGATTCTACTAATTTGAAAACGCTTTACGGCAGGCTTCAGATTCCCCTCGATAGAATTATTAGTGATAACATCAGTTTATGACAATTGATTCCTTCTTTCTAACAAAGAGTGACGAGCACCGGGATCTTCTGCGGCAAGTCGATCAAATGATTTTGAGTTCTCATCCTCGCGTCGTACACAAGAAAAAGTATGGATTGCCGATGTATGTTCTCACAAAGAACGTTGTGTATTTGGACATTCAAAAAGGCACGCCGCTGGTTGGAGTCGTTTATGGGATTCATTTGAAAGAGATCCATTCTCTGTTGGATTTTACGGGGCGGAGTCAAATTGGTCAC
>JAWUWJ010000101.1:0-11087 GCA_034111925.1 Crocinitomicaceae bacterium | reverse complement strand
TGCAAATGCATACTCAATGAATATGGTGCCCTGCGGACCTGGGTATTCAGCGCTTACTTCAACATTTGGCGAACCAACACTTGCAGTAAATCCGTGTACTCTAGCTAGTGGATCTGAAGGAGTGAATTGGTACACTTTTACTGGTACGGGAGACCTGGTTCAAGCATCAACAATAAGTCAATTTACGTTTTTCGATACTCGGATTTGGGTTTTTGAAGGGAATTGTGGTGCGTTAAATTGCATTGGTGGAAATGATAATTATGGCGCAGGAACGTCATCACAAATAAGCTTTCCAACAACACTAGGAACGACGTATTTTATTGTCGTTGGAGGAACTGGAAACGCTGAAGGGGAGTATCAATTGAATGTTGAATCTGGACAGGCTACCAATGGTACTACAATGGCGGTTTCTGCGTGTGATTCATATACAGCTCCAAGTGGGAATGTTTACACAACAAGTGGAGTCTATTATGATACCATTCCGAATGCAGCGGGTTGTGATAGTATCACGACAATTTCGTTAACGATCGAAACAATTGACAACACAGTCTGGTATACTGGAACGGTATTTTTATCAAATGCTTCTGGAGTTGATTACCAATGGATTGATTGCGCAACAGGAGACCCTTTGCCGGGAGAAACGAACGCAAACTTACTTCCTCCATCGAGTGGGAGCTATGCTGTTATCGTGAGTAACGGATCGTGCACTGACACATCAGACTGTATTAGTGAGGCCGTTGGACTTGATGAAAACAGCACGAATAATCTTCTTGTGATCACGCCGAATCCAAACTCAGGAATCTTTACAATCAAATCCACTTTGGCAAATGGTCATCTAATGATTTACGGTCCTATTGGGCGAATCATTGTGGAGAAGATATTGATAGATAACAACATGATAATTGACATTACAGATCAGCCGAATGGAGTGTATATTTTGAGAATTGAAAATGAACAGGAATTGCGAACAGTTCGAATAGTTAAGAAATGATTTTTTACAATCGAAAGATCGACTCTAACATTCCGGTTCAACTTGTCGATACCATTGCGTTTCTCCTTCTTCATCCGTAAGCATAAAACCACAATCGTCTAGATCGAGGACATACAGCACTTGTGGTTTACTCATGAAATAAACAGCGTGCTTTCCGTTTTTTGAAGTAACACCTAGTTTTACATCTTTCGGATTAGCCGCAGATGAATAAAACCACTCTTTTACCCCTTCGGCATTTTGACGCATCGTCATGTATTCTTCAACTCCAGTTTCCGTTGAACGAAAACGATGTGTAGGAAGTTTGTCAACCGCTTTGACATTGTTTTTCTCAATAGCAGCTTCTTTCGCCGCCTTTTCCTTGGCTTCATCTTTTGAGTCGTCTTGAACAGGCTCAGAACATTGAACAAACAAGAAACTGAGGAGGATTAAGCAATAAGAGAATTTCATAATAGTCTATTTAGTTGTCCTAATGTAATGATTTTATCCGATTGAATCCGTGAGACTGCTGAACGCATAAAAAATTAAAATGGTCTTTCACAAAGTCCATTATTGTCCGTGTTATTCAGGTTGACAGAAATATGATTTCAAATTTTAGTTGTACTTTTCAGCTCGATTCAATAATATAAAAGTATATATGAAAACGGTTCTTATTACTCTCGCTCTGCTTACTTCGATATGTGTTCAAGGTCAAACTTTTGTAAAAGCCAATGCCATCAGCGACGGACCGGGTCCTTGTGACTATGTTGTTTTATCATCTGGAATTAATGTTCCTATTGGTTCAGTATTGGATCTTGTAAGTCCAGAAACAATGTTAGGAATTGATCTAAATATTTCTTTTTCTGATACACTTGAAAATATTTGCGAATCTAATATGCCTTTTGTGGGGGCTGATGGACAACTTCTTCTCAATGGGAATAATGGAGATACGATTTGTTATTCTACAGTCATTCCAATCGGGTGGGATTTTACAATTTCGAATTATGTGGCACCTTCAAGCCCTGTTGCCCAAGATGGTTCTATTTCGATAGTTATAAATGATTCACTATCGGCTAATTTAGCTCAATTGGATTTCTATAATAGTTCTGGGCAATTGTCGTATACAACTTTAGATTCATTGACATTTGAGCTCAACAATCTTCATGATGGCATGTTGGATTTAATAATATCCACTCAAACTCATATAATTGGAGTGCGGGGATATATTGGTGATTATGAAAATTCTGTAGTTAACGGAAATCTAACCGTAGACTTAAATGTTATTGATTCCGATTGGTTATGCAATGGTACAGCGGAGTTAGTTCCTGATCCTTTGGCAACTGGTGTCACATACATTTGGAGCGACGCAAATTACAATGGAATGTCTCAGCTGTCTGGGTTATGCCCTGGGTACTATAGCGTTTTGGCAGAGGATGCCACAGGAGACAATGCGTTTTTTGAATTTATTATAACTGATACATCAAATGTCTATACTGATCCTTGGTTGAATGTATTGTTTCCTATGGATACTCTAAATTTTGCACTTCAGAGCTGTAATATTGATTACGGCTTGCCTATCGATTCTATTTCATGGTACGAAAATCATTTATATGATGTTGCAGATACAAGTTATTATGAATTCACGCTTACTCTTATTCAAGATACAAACGCAATTGTGTTTGTAGACACCTTTTATGTGACAGTAGATACATTGGTTGTACTTTCCTGTGGTTTTTATTGTGATCAGTTTAAAATGAGTTCATTTGGGGAATTGAAGGTGAATCTATCTAGAGATGGGACACAAGGTATTCTTGATGTCGAAATTCTTAGCAATAGTCAAATAAAGATATATCCAAACCCAACGCGGGGAATCTTGAATATGGAAGGATGTTCGAAAGCGACTTTATATGATGCTTTTGGTCGAGAAGTGATGGAACTCAATGAGGGCTCCAATGATATACAGCTCGTTGAAAAAGGACAATACTTAATAAAGATTGAAAACTCGAATCAAGCGGTGAAAGTGATTATCAATTAGAGATATTACAGCATTGATCTCAATTGATTATTTAAGAATGGCTCCAATTATCGGGATCATCGCTGTCATTTGGAGATAGTCCTAGAATATCACCTTTGGTATTTACTCCTAATCCGATAACACTTCGATTGACGTAATTGAAATAACTTACGACTTGATTGATTTCAAGAATTTCTCCGTCAGAGTATCCATGGGATTTTAAAGCATCGACATCAGATTCAATAATTTCAGTTACCGATAATGTCAACTTCTTTGAATAGGCAACGGCAGCGAAATGCTTGGGGTCAAAATAAGATTCTAAAGTATCTTCTTGCACTGACTCCCAAAAAGATTGGGCTTTTTTATCATCATTTATAAGTCGCGAGAATCCTGCGAAATGATGTTCAGCGCAATAGTCGCATGCGTTGAGTTTGCTAACGTAAACACCAAGTGCCTCTAGAAACCATTTTGGAATTTCGTTGTTGGAATTGTGGAGTACATTTTTATAAAGTGCCATGTGCCCTTTTAGCGTGTGTGGGCGCAAACTGTGAATCGCAAGAACATTGTCGACATTATCATCAGCACCTTTTACGGTGTCGTAAATGCGTTTCAATTGCCCTTTTGCGTTCTCGTACGATATGACTTTTATCCAACTCATTTAGCTAATTCCTGATCCTGCGCCAAACTCTTTTTCAGAAGCAACAAAACTCAATTCGCCATTTTCGTTTTCGGCCATTAAGATCATTCCTTGAGATTCAACTCCACGAATAGTTCTTGGAGGTAAATTCATCAAAACAGTGACTTGTTTTCCAATCACTTCTTCAGGTGAATAATGCTTTGCAATTCCAGAAACGATCGTTCTTTTGTCCAAACCTGTGTCAACTAGTAGTTTCAAAAGTTTGTCCGCTTTCTTCACTTTTTCAGCTTCCAAAATAGTCCCCAAACGGATGTCCATTTTAGTGAATTCATCAAATGACGTTTCGTCTTTTTGAGGCTCGAATGTTGTTTCCACGGTTTTAGTCGCTTCCAATTTCGCAATTTCTAGTTCTACCATTTCATCTTCAATTTTCGGGAATAAGATAGACGGTTTATTCGTCAGATGTCCCTCAGAAATTAAACTAGAATTACCTGCTTGGCTCCAGTCCGATGTGTGGAAATCAAGGAACTCAGAAAGTTTTGTAGCTGTAGCTGGCAAGAAAGGTTGTAGAACAATACTCAAGTTCGCCGTAATTTGAAGCGCAATGTTCATGATTGTTGCAACACGCTCAGCATTTGCTGGATCTTTCACCATTTTCCATGGCTCCGTTTCCGCTAAATATTCGTTTCCAAGTCGGGCCAGTTTCATGGCCTCAGCTTGAGCTTCTCTTAATTTATAATCGTAAACCAGCTTTGAAATATTGACAGGAATTGCTTCCATTTGTGCAATAACATCTTTATCAGAATCGGTTAATTCACCGAGTGCAGGAACACTTCCATCGTAATACTTCTGCGTAAGAACCAAAGCTCTATTTACAAAGTTTCCAAGGATATTTGCCAATTCGCTATTGATACGCGTTTGGTATTCTTTCCACGTAAACTCGCTGTCTTTTGTTTCCGGTGCAATTGATGTCAAAACGTACTTCAACTCATCAATTTTATCCGGGTACGCCTCAATGTATTCGTGCAACCAAACCGCCCAATTTCTTGATGTAGAAAATTTATCTCCTTCTAAATTCAAGAATTCGTAAGCAGGAACGTTGTCCGGAAGAATAAGTCCTTCGTGTGCTTTCAGTAAAATCGGGAAAATGATTGCGTGAAATACGATGTTATCTTTTCCGATAAAGTGGATTAGTTTACGATCTCCTGTCCAGTAATCTTTCCAATCTTTATTGTTGTCAAGTGCCCATTGTTTCGTCGCAGAAATATATCCAATCGGTGCGTCCAACCAAACGTAAAGCACTTTTCCATCGCCTCCTTCAACAGGAACTTTTACGCCCCAATCCAAGTCACGCGTCATTGCTCTAGGTCGAAGTCCATTGTCGATCCAAGACATACATTGTCCAGTAACTTGGTTTCTCCATTTGGAAGCATCGTGATGCGGAACGCCGTCAAGAGTTCCCTCTTTGATCCATTCTTTCAACCAATCTTCGTGACGCTCCATGGGTAAATACCAGTGAGAAGTTGTTCTCATTACTGGTGTTTTCCCACTTAAGGTCGATTTTGGATTAATCAATTCCGTTGGGCTCAAAGCCGAACCGCAGTTCTCACATTGATCTCCATACGCATTGGCGTGCTTACAATTCGGACAATCTCCCGTAATGTATCTATCTGCAAGGAATTGATCGTATTCTTCGTCGTAATATTGTTCGCTTGTGTCTTTCGTAAAGTGGCCTTTTTCATCCAATACTTTAAAGAAATCTTGAGCTGTTTCATGGTGAATTTCCGAAGACGTTCTATGAAAAATATCGAATGAGATATCGAAATCTTTGAACGCATCACCAATAATTTTGTTGTACTTGTCGACAATCGCTTTGGGCGTCGTTCCTTCTGATTTAGCGCGCAATGTGATTGCCGCACCGTGTTCATCACTCCCGCAAATGAAAGCGACATCGTGGTCGTTCATGCGAAGAAATCTTGTGAAAATATCTGAGGGAAGGTAGACTCCTGCTATGTGTCCTAAATGAAGGGGACCATTTGCATACGGCAAGGCCGCACAAACGGTGTATTTTTCTTTTGACATTCTGAAATGATAGAATTTATGGGGCGAAGATACGCATTTCGACTGTTCGATTGTTCGATTGTTCGATTTTTCGATGATGCATTGGTTGTCCCTTACTTTTGGACAGAATTTAGATATTAGAATTCAGACATTCTGAGTCGTCTAAATTCTAATATCTAAAAAGGAGCTTGCGACTGGTCCAAAAGGCATTAGCCGGTCCAAAAGCGCAGCGATCTAAGAAGGAGTTCACGACTGATCCAGAAAAAATCTATTTACTAATCTGCGAGCGAACAACTTCCCCGTTACTCAATGTTCCTACAAGAATGTAATTCCCTGGAAGAAAATTAGAAAGGTTCAATGTTATTTTAGTTTTAGAAATATGATTTGTTGATTGAATCAATTGTCCTGTGATCGTTAAAATATCTACTTTTTCAATGAATTCAGAAGCGGAGTATTCAATGTTTATTTCGTCTAGAAAAGGAACAGGGTAAACATTTAGATTCTTGTTGAGAAGTTCGCTTTCATCCAATCCAGCAGACGTAGAATCAATTTCAACAAGGAAATAAAGACTTGAAGGAGCATGTAGATCATTCCAAAGTCCAGTATTGTTTCCATTCAGACGCCATGTAAGGTAATTTTGATCACCACCAGAATTGTCTGGTTCAGGAGGTGTTACCCCCCAAGCTGAAAATGCTCCGCCGACTGCTGTGCCGCCAGAAGTTCCAAGCCAAAAATCAACACCCGTACCGTCACCATTACCGTCCCAAACCCAGCTTCCTTCCGTGTACTTATCTGTTCCTCCCAACCAAATTGAAGAAGCTCCAAAAACGTCAATTGTTCCATTTGGATTGGTACCCGGATCTGTAGACAACCATTCAAATATACTATCGTGTTCTAGTTGACTTTCAATTGAAGCCAAGTAACCTCCTCGAGCAACTGCACAAACCGTAGCATCTTCCCAACTTAATGTTTCTTTGATTAGCTCATACGTGTGCCCATTATAGGTGTGTGATATTAAACTTGGAGTTGGCGAGCATTGCGCTTCCGACTGAAATGACAAAAGGAGAGCTGTCATTGGTAGTATTAATTTTAACATAGTCTTTAGTTTGATTTAGAATACTGTGGAAGGTAGCTAAATTCGACTGCTTATGTTAATTGAAAAGTCGCGAGGCTTGAAAAGCTAGATGGATTGAAGGAGGGCGGTTATTTTTTCTTTTTGGATATTAGACTTTAGAATTTGGATGATGCTGGATCGTCTAAATTCTAATCTCTAAAAGGCGTTAGCCGCTCTAAAATTTAATGAGACGATAACGTTTCTAAGCTGCTCTTTATATCAAGAATTGTAAAGCTCACTAATTCTACTTTTATAGGTTTGACCAATCGGAATCTTATTCTCGTTAATAAGAACTTGGTTTCCTTCAATGAATTTTATCTTATCTATTGCAACTATAAACGATTTATGAATTCTTAAAAAGTTCGCGTCTGTTAGAATAGATTCGTAATGGGATATTTTTTCATGACTTACAATCATTTCCTCCTTCAAAAATAATTTGGTGTAGTTGCCATAAGCCTCAATATATAACAAGTCGTTTAAATCAATTTGATGGTGTTTTTTATCCCCTTTTATGAAGAATCGAGTAGACGTTGATTCGGTAGTAGAGACCTCTTTAACAGTTGTTTTTGGAGCATCAGTTTGTGACACTTTGTTTACCGCTTTTACCAAACGATCGAAACTAAACGGTTTTAAAATATAGTCTACTACATTCAATTCGAACCCTTCTATTGCATGTTCTTTATAAGCTGTCGTAATAATCGTTTTCGGAGGGTTTGTTAAGGTTTTCAAAAAATCCAACCCTCTTAATTTCGGCATGTTGATGTCTAAAAACATAAAGTCCACCGTGTTTTCATTTAAATACTGCATTGCTTCCATAGCGTTGTAGCAGTTCTTTTCCAATTGAAGATGCGGAATCATGCTACAGAATTCCTCTATTACATCATGTGCCAATGGCTCGTCATCAATAATTATATATTTAAGCATCTTTAGCGATTTTTAATTTTGTTTTATAAACGTTATCTGTCACATCAACTGAATACTCATGTTTTCCTTTATACAATAAAGAAAGTCTTTTTTTGAGATTATTCAATCCGATACCGGTTGATTCATTTTCAGTATTAGGGTCAAAATTATTCTCAATATCGAAACAGATGAAATTACTGTCTTCGTACAAGTCTATGTGAATAAACGCATTTTCGGAAAGTGATTCTATACCGTGTTTGAAAGCATTCTCTAAGAGTAGTATAAATAGCAGTGGAGCAACTTTCAAGCTGGTGTCAACGGAATGATTAAATGAGATTTCGACCGATTTTTTATATCGAATTTTATGCAATTCAATATAGTTTTCTAAATAGGTGATTTCATCCAAAAGCTTGACGGTTTCTTTTTCCCCTTCATAAATAGTATACCGCATCATGTCAGATAATTTCAAAATCACCTCAGGCGCTTGGTCCGATTTTGTTATTGTCAAGGCGTATAAATTGTTTAAGGTATTAAAGAAAAAATGAGGATTGATTTGTGACCGTAATAAGCTTAATTCTGCTTCGCGTTTTCCTATTTTTAAGTTTTGAATCCATTTCCATTGTTCATAGATCCATAAGCATATTCCAAGAAGAATAGGTATTGGGATGAATAAAGGGACTATATAAAGGTTATCCCTAATTTTTAGATAGTCATTAAAATTATCTGAAAATAGGCGGATATATGTCCATACCAGAAGAATAGGCACGAAATATAGTACGATTAATTTCCAGTATTTGATAATAAAAGAAGGGAATAGTAGATACACAAACCCAATCCAAAACAACAGAATTAATATTATAGTGATAGGGTTGTCGTCGTAACCCATTTCAGCGTCTAGATTAATCAAAACGGCCAATAACAGGATTAAGGCTACTATTTTTAAACCAACTTTTTTTACCTTCTTTAAAACTTCACTCATTCTTCAAAATTACTGTTGTTATGCGATACAAAACAACAATATTGATAGACACTACTCAAATTGCTACAAACAGTATCTTTTTTTAGTCAAACTGCTGTTGGGATCATTTGAAGCTACGTGTAAGGTAATTATTCCTTGGTTCATCATCTATTTTTTTCATGCCCAAACTTTGATGCGTTATTTGTTCCTCAATCAATTGGAAATGATCTAATCATTAAAAAATAAAGCGATGAAACGAACAAAGAGAAAGGATGTTAGAATTAAAGTGATGAGTAAGTTCCCTCTAGTAGTAGGGTTGATTATTGGATTCGGTTCCTTTCTAGGGAACGCTCAAAGCCAAGTAGAAATCTCTGGTCAAGTAAAGGATCAGGAAACAAAGGAAAACTTACTTTACTCTAAAGTCGTTTTGTTAAATGATGAGGACAGTATTATTAGCGGAGGTATTACAGACGAGAAAGGCTTCTTTAAAATCCCAGTTAATCGTGGGCAATATAAACTGGTTCTCAGCTCGTATGGATTCCATAATGATACCGTTTCAACAGGTGCGGTTAGAGAAGATAACTTTTTGGGTGTCTTTAAATTGAATAAAAATGTTTTGAATATTGCCGAAATGGAGGTTCTGGCAAGTACACGAACCGAAGGATTGGATAAAGATGTTCAGGTAGTTACTGAAACGCTCAGAAAAGGAGCTACTGCCGCGAAAGATGTCCTCAATAAAATTGCAGGAATCTCTTACGATGATTATTCCGGAACTTTAAAAGTGGACGGTGATGAGAATATCATGATTCTCGTAAACGGAGTTGAAAAAAGTCAGGAATACATTCAAAACTTGAACCCTGACAGGTTATTGAAAGTTGAAACGACACGAGATCCTGGAGGACGTTACGGTTTGGAGGGCTATACAGCAATACTCAATGTTATTTTAAAGACCAACTATACAGGAACTGAGGTTTACATGGAGGAGATGCAACTCGTGGATGTCAATACGGATAAAAAGAACCTTCAAATCTTAATTGGAGCCTTTGGAGGAACATACAATTACACGAGAGACAATTTGAATATCTACGCTGGTCTTCGATTTCAACGCAAGCAATTTGAAATTACTACAGAGTCTAAAACAGAATATGCAGATGGTTTGGTCGTTCTAGAAAATGCGGAAACAAGCGATCCAAATGCACTCATTCTCGAATACAGGGCTCGCTACAACCTAGGTTTTGATTACCGTATCAATCCAAAACACATCATAAGTTTTGAGAGCAATATTGAAGCGCTTCCAATGGGCAATGAAACGTCAAGCTTTAAGTATTTAACACAAGTGTATTCAAACGATTCATTGACGGATCAGTATCGATTTAGCTCTGATGCAAACAGTAAAAAATGGGACACTTACAATTCATTGTTCTACGTCGGAGAGTTTAACAAATTCAATAAATTAAATATAAACTATACGTATTCGAATTACAGAGATTTTGTTAGTAATAATACGTCGCAAGAAGGAGCTTACACACGTGAGGAAACAGGTATAAATAAAAAGCAATATTCCCGATTCTATGCTGAATTCGATCATGTTTTCTCACCAAAAATGAACATTCAATTCGGTTATGGAAATACATGGAGAGAATTGAACAATGTATACGATATTAGTCAAACTGACATCAGTACTGGGGAAAGATTTACGTTTTCCAATGATTTCCGATTGACAGACATGCGCCATAAGCTCTATTCGAACTTTATGTGGAAGATGAACAATAAATTGGGAATGAGAGTCGGTATTGCCACAGAAACATCTTCTCCGAGAGTTGCCGGTCAACAGCCCAACTATCAAATTTTTCAACCTCTTTTTGACTTGAAGTATGATATTTCAAAGAAGGTCAATGTTAAATTCAAATACCGCGTTTCTAGCGATTACCCTACAATAGCGCAAACGAATCCATTCGTAAGTCAAGTGAATCCTAGAATTACATCCACTGGAAATCCATTTCTAAGACCATCAACAACGCATCGGTTCTCTCTTCGCCTTAATATACTGCATGGTCTGGTTGCATTTGAGCCATACTTGCATTATTCAACGAATACGATTGCCACAATTGGTGATTTGGGTTCTGACGCTATTTTCGACTATAGATTTGAAAATGTTGATTTGTACCAAAGAATGGGAGGAAAACTAAACTTCAAGAAGTACATCAAAAAAATAAGTTTCCTGGTAAAAAGTAACGTGGAAGTTTTTCAAGCAACAATGGAGTCAACGAGTGGAGTCAATAGCTTCGTGGATTGGAAAGCAGATGTTAACCTTATGTACATTTTTCCAAAGTCCGGGGCAATCCTTGGAATGAAATATCAACACGAACAGACCAAACGCATCAGTGGATTGGGGTATAATAAAGGAGGTATTGATTTTTGGATGTTGATGTA
>JAWUWJ010000100.1:0-7986 GCA_034111925.1 Crocinitomicaceae bacterium | reverse complement strand
ATTTTTGAATTTGATCGAATGAAATTGTGTTTCCATCCACTTCCGCTTTTAAACCAAATGGAAGATCTAGTTCAGAGTTGGAGGAATGATTTTCTGCAAAAGCGATCCATTGACGGAGCAAATTTATAGACTCATTATCGCTCAATTTAAAGTCTGTCGATTTCACAGAACAGAAGAAACGGATCGATTTTATGGCTCTTGTCAGGAGTACATTTAAGCGCTTTCTTCCATTCGCAGTATTCATCGGACCGAAGCGTAAATGAAATTCTCCTTCTTCATTTTTAGCATATCCGAAGCTGACAAACAAATGATCGCATTCGTCTCCTTGAACATTTTCAAGCGACTTGAAAAACCCCTGATTATTCTCCAATCGGTCGCTCAATTTTTGTTGAGAAGAAGCGCTCATTTCTGACCAAATACAACTCAATTGCTCTTCGGAAAAAGCAACAATTCCAACGGTGTCTTTTTTGTCTAAAATTTCCTCAATTGATTTTGCCAATGCCTTCGCTTCTTCCAAATTTTTACGGTCAATAAATCGGCCGTTTTCAATGAAATGGTGTTCGATTGCATTTGAAGTTGGAAACGCTGGAAACGCCTTCAAATCGCCTTTGTAAAAATGCGTATTCGAAAATGAAATCAATTCCGGATGTTGACTTCGATAATGGTGTTTCAACTCCACTTTTGACCAATAATAATTTGCCTGATGAAGAAGGTCTACGATTTCAGAATTTCCAGTTTTGAAATAATTACTCGGCCCCATTTGATGCTCATCACCAGCAACTAAAATTCGCTTGCTTCTTTGAATTGTTCCAAGTGCATTTGCCAATGGAATTTGACTCGCTTCATCAAAAATAGCGACGTCAAAAATGCCTTCCTCTAGCGGAAAACATTTCGATAATTGTGTTGGATTACTCAACCAAATCGGTTTTAATAATTGAATCCATTCTCTTGCTTCAGAATTGAACAACTCTCTCAAAGAAGGATGACTTCGCGTCTTTGAAAACTCTTTCACCAAAATTGATTTTCCTTTCCGCAATCGTGCTTTTAATGCCTTTTGTTCTTCGGATAATTTCCGCGCAGGAACACCTAACAATTCATGCGATTTTAAGAAGGCATTTGACACCTTGTTTTTGATCTCCTGCGCAAACAATTCTGCTTCGCTTGATTGTGCATTAACAATGCCTTTTACTTTCTTCGAAATCTCGTTCATCTCGAAAGAAGAAAACGCTGGAAACTGTTCCTTAAATCGTGTCAAATGGCTATTCAAAACCTGTCCCGAAAATGACTCAAATACCTTGTTCCTCGTCATTGTTTCCAATGTCAATTCATCGAGCAATTTGATTTTCTCTTTGCGAGCAAGGATCTCCGAAAATGAAGAATTTAAATCATTTAGAAATTCTAGAAGTGACGTGTCTCCTTGCAAATTGAAATTCGAATTGAAATCGAAATACAACTTCTCTAAAGTCTTATGATGCGATGTGATTCTAGATCGTTTTTCACTTGGAATCGCTTGCAATGAAATCCATTGGTCTTCTGAATAAATCGATAATGTTTGGTGAATAAGACTGACCTCAGAATCGGGGTTTTCAATACCTATTTCGCAAAATTTAATCTTTATTTGAGTTAATGAATTGATTATGGTCAATTCATTGAGATGCTGCTCTAAAGCTTTATCGGAATTTGAAAACGGTAAATTAGAAATCTCTTTCCATCTTTTCTTCGATTGAATTTTAGAAAAGAACCCGCCCAATTTTAAGTTTTCTTTCAGCGCTAGCGTTTCCGAATCAGAGGGCACAATTTTCCAGTGGGATTGATTGGATTGAATTTTTTCGACCTCAGCGAAAGCTTTCAAATACTTCTTTCGAAGGCTTAAAAAACGCTGTTGGGGTTTTGAGTTCGGTCGGAATATTTCTCCGTATTTTTTATACAGTTCATTCTCATAAATTTGACAATTCGCAGCTTCTTTCATTAATCCAGAAAAGTCGTTCCAAGTATCGAATTCAAAGTCCTTTTTCAACATGTTAAATGTCTCCATCCAAATTGAAATTTTTGAATCCAATTTGCTAAAATCATCGCTTTGAATCGTTCGGGTTTTGAGCCGTCCAACCGTCGAGTTTAGACCCGCTAAATAGAGGTCTTGAATTGTGTCCTTTTGATCCAGAAAATGCGGAATATTTGGAACACGACTTGAGTATGAAAATTGCGAAATTTCTTTATCAGAAACGATGGACTTGAAAGCATGAAATGAAACGCCTCCAATCAACTCTTCTTGCGCCAAAAGATCCAAAGTCATCTGTAAATTGGCTTCAAATTGTTCCGAAAGCCGAAGATTATTTATTGGCTTGGCAGTATGTGATTCGAAATAATCCCACGTCGATTTTAGCTCCTGAAGAAACGAATGACTTAAGCGATCAGAAGAGGCAATAAAACAAAGTTTATCGAGGCCAAAAACACTTAATTTTTTTTGAAGAACTTCTAAGGCAACGCGTTTTTCTGAAACGACAACCGTCGTATTGTTCCCCGCTAAAACTTTTCCAAGCACGTTGGAAAGCACTTGCGATTTTCCTGTTCCTGGAGGCCCTTGAATTACCATGTTTTGAACCGACGCTTTCTTAAAAACGTCTTCATGGTCGACATCGGCAGGGAACAATAAATCAGCTTGAAAATTGAAGTTTTTTGGTTCCTTTTGAGAAGATACGCCAAGGATGGTTTTTACATTTTCAGACTGATTTTCTAGCGCCAAAAGCTCCTCCAATTCTTTTACGATCTCATACCGATGGTGGTGGAAATTTCCAATGATTTTGGTGTCGTTCGTGTTCAATCCATGATCGTTTAAAACGGCCATTATTTCTGTCCATTTATCGGATGGTTTTTCCTCATCAGAAATTAGATTTGTGTCCTCTAAATAATGCTTCAAAAATGGATTGATGAAAGTATCTTCTTCAAGAATTTCCAATGCAATCGTTTTCTGAATTTTGTTTTTGGAGAAATCAACAGGCGATAAAAGTACGGGCGTTACAACATCCTTTTCCCCAATTTTCAATTCAACGGTTCCAAGTGCAAGACAAAGCGAATTAACTCCCGATTCCTTTTTCGTTTTCTCGGCCTCTCTTAAAATGGCTTTGGGAAAAACGTCCAAGGCAAATGTCATTTCATCTGGCGAAAACAAAAGCTTTTTATTTTCACGATCAACATGAACGAGAACATCATTCGTGTTCAATTGACTGCTCTCTTTCAAAAGCTCAGAAATGCTATTTTCGACTTGATTTGACAAGGGTATAAATGTAGTCAAGTTGTATCAAATTGATTTGAATCTGAGACTGAAGATATTCACAGACAATAGAATAGTTTTGAATACGATCAGAACCCAGTCAAAATTTACGCACATATACGTAAAAAGACATGTACATGTGCGTAAAAACAGGGTTGAATAGTTTTATCTAAATAGGGAATGATAGCTTTACGAAAAGCCTATGAATACTATCACAAGAACTCATTCTACTATGAACATGAAAATTAAAGTTGCTTTAATAGCAGTATTTATCCTTGCTGGCATTGCCTTTGGAATTTTCAAAATGTATCCAAGTGAAACTCCAGTTGAAACAACACCGACTTCTACTGGAATAGTGGAGCCCACGGATAATTTATCCCCTCAAGAATTAACGATTGTCTCTTTCAACGTTAGAGATGTCAAAGGAACCAAGAGAACATTAGAAGACTTTCAGGAAATAGCGCGAATGATTGGCGGAGCGGATATCATTGTATTTCAAGAGCTGGGAGCAAAAGGATTCAAAACAAGCGGAAAGAACAAAGCAATGTTAGATCGTTTCGATGCAATGGCAGCAGCCTACATAGCTTATTTGGGAGATGAATGGGAATTTGTATTTGCTCCTGAACCGACACCAATAAAAATGGGAATGGGTGCTGAACTGCCTTGTGTTGCGTATAGAAAAACACGTGGGAAATTATCCATAGATATTGACTGGAAAGAGTATTACGATTTAGGTGAACGACGCGATATGGGAATGTTTAACGTGAGTTGCAAGCAAGGATCGGCGGAAGAGAAATTTGTGATTGGGTCGGTACACACAAAACCTGACGCACCTGGAAGAATAGAAGAGTTAAACAGAATTGCAGATTACATTGATGAAAATGTCGATTCGAAGTTCATACTAATGGGAGATATGAATTGGGGTTATAAAACTTCAAAAAGCAAATTTCCAGATGGTTACAATGCAGAAGAGCGTATTGCTCAGCAACATACGGATGGTAAAATATTGCAAGTCTTCAATAGTATTACCTATACAGGGCCGGGATCAGATGATGATTTTAGAACCAATTTGGACATTCGAAAAGTCGGGCAAATGTATGATCAATTTTTAGTGTGTAAAGCCTATTCAACGAAGATGGCCCACGGGAACAAACTGGACGAGGATTGTGGCTTTTATGCATTTAGTAAAGAGGACTATTTTCAAGATGCAGTAGATGATGAAGTGAATAACTTAGTCAAAGGGTATAAGGTGTATTTGAAGCGACAGGGATTGAAAATGTCATCGGCAGAAGGAAAGGCGAAGATCAAAGAGATGACGGAATATATACTTACAAACTCCCCTCCAAACGAAGGTCCTACACATCGATTAAGTGATCACAAACCCGTTTGGATGCAATTGAAATTGTTCTAAAACGGACACGTACGAGAGCAGAAATGACGCCTTGATGGGAAACATTCTACTTACCCTCAATTAACCCGACGAAATCACTAAATTTGTTATTCAACGAATAATATAAAACGATAGTGAAATTCGGAACGAAGGCAATTCACGCAGGAGTACAAGCAGATCCAACTACGGGTGCGATCATGACTCCTATCTATCAAACATCGACTTACGTTCAAGAAGAAATTGGAGTTAATAAGGGCTATGAATACTCTAGAACGCAAAATCCGACACGTCATGCATTGGAAAAAAACCTTGCGGCGTTAGAAAACGGAAAACACGGAGCTTGTTTTGGTTCTGGTTTAGCCGCGATCGATTGTGTTCTAAAGATGTTGAATCCTGGAGACGAAGTGGTTTCAACGAATGACCTTTACGGAGGAACATTCCGTTTGTTTAAAACCATTTTCGAAAAGTATGGTATCGTATTTCACTTTGTTGGAATGTCAGATCCATCAACTGTTGAAGCGGCAGTGAATGATAAAACAAAATTGATTTGGGTGGAAACGCCAACAAATCCAATGATGAACATTATTGACATTGAAGCAATGGCTGCGATTTCAAAGAAAGCTGGGGCTTGGTTGTGCGTGGACAATACGTTTGCAACGCCTTACCTTCAGAACCCTTTGGATTTAGGAGCGGACATCATTATGCATTCTGTAACTAAATATTTAGGCGGTCACTCAGATGTTGTCATGGGCGCTTTGATTACTTCGGATGATGAAATCGCGAATGAAATGTATCGAATTCAAAATTCATCTGGAGCGGTTACGGCACCAATGGATTGTTTTCTCGTTTTAAGGGGAATAAAAACATTGCACTTAAGGGTTCAACGGCATTGTGAAAACGGAGAGCAAGTTGCACGTTTCCTTGTTGACCATCCGAAAGTGGATAAAGTATATTGGCCAGGTTTTGAATCACACCCGAACCATGACGTTGCAAAAAGACAAATGCGCGGATTTGGAGGAATGATTTCATTTTCAATGGTTGGAAATAGTATGGAAGATGCACACGCTGTCTTAGCTAAAGTGAATGTTTTTGCTTTGGCTGAATCCTTAGGAGGGGTTGAATCTCTTATCGGTCACCCAGCGACAATGACACACGCATCCATTCCAAAAGAAGAACGAGAAAAAACAGGGATTTCAGATTCTTTAATTCGATTGAGCGTTGGTGTAGAAGACGTTGAAGATCTTATTGAAGATTTGGAGCAAGCATTACGTGATTAGATATTAGAGCGCTGCGCTTTTAGAATTTAGATTCGTTTTTGGATTGAAAACCGTCTAAAATCTAAAAATGAGTGAAGCGAATGTTCTAAGATCCAATATCCAATTTATAGAATAAACTTATAAAAAATGAATTATAGCAAATTTGCAGTTATTGGAGTAGGGCGATACGGTGCTACGATTGCGAGACGTTTGGCCGAAAAGGGAGCACAGGTTTTTGCATTTGATCCAGATGAGGAGAAAATCGAAAGCATTAAAGACGACGTTGCATTTGCCGTAACGATGGACGCAACAGATATTCGTGCGCTTAAGATGCAAAACTTGCAAGAGCTTGATGCCGCTGTAGTTGCAATTGGTGAAAACTTCGAGGCAACAGTCTTAACGTGTGTACACCTATTGGATTTAGGCGTGAAACGTGTTATTGCAAGAGCAAGTGGAGACCACCAACGATTGATCTTAGAAAAGATTGGTGTTAGTGAAATTCTGACACCAGAAAACGAGGTGGCTTACGTTGTTCGTGAAAAGCTTTTGAATCCAAACATTGTTAACTTCTTACAATTGCCAGATGATCATGAAATTGCAGAAATTATAGCACCGAAAGGCGTTGTCGGAAGATCAATTGATGAAATTGGATTCCGAAACAGATACGAGATGACATTGATTACCATTAAACGTGAATATGAAATCACGAAAAATGGTGAGGAATGCATGGAACAACATATTATTGGAGTTCCAAAAAGTGAAACAATAATCAAAGAGAAAGATACTTTGGTTGTTTTTGGCGCAGCGAAAAGCGTTGAACGATTTATTGAAATTAACGAAGCACTCTAATCCAATCATGCTTTCTTAATTCCAACGAAAATCTGGAAGAACAAGAATTCTAAACGTTTAAAACACACTTGAATTTTTTTCTTCGTCTGAGGGAAACATGGACGTATGTCCAATAACGAAAAAAGAATTAATGAAATTTACCAACCACCTACTCCTTCTTTTAATGGTCACTTTGGTGCCACTTATCGGATCATCTCAAATCATAGACACAGTAGAAATAGACGGGAAATCGTACTTCGTTTACCCTTTCACTGAAACTGTTTCAACCTCTCAGGGGTATTGGGAATCTAGCGCGAAATCAAAATCAAAGAAGAATGAAGAGGATGGTTACGACTATGATACCTATCTATCGTCAGTAAAAGGAACTATTCCTGATTCAATGCTTGCGACACCGAACGAATTCACGAACTTGAAGAAGGCACTAAAAGCGACATCGTACAAAAAATTCATGAAGTTTTACCATCCCAAATTTGGTGATGTCCCTTCCAAAGAAGAGTTCAAGCGGTACATAGAATTTAAAAAACGCCCAAGAGGATCGAGACGCAATAGAGATGAGTATTATGATGACTATCGGTACATGGAGAAAGGAAAATTCAAAAAAGCCGTTCGAAATAATCCATACCCTCTTTTAACTCAAAATTTCCGCTCAGACAGGGACATTACGCCAGTTCTTGATCGAATTCCAGATGGTGAATACGTGCAATATTATGAGTCGTACTGTCTTATGGGCAAAAAAGGATTTTGCGATTGGACAGATAGTAGTATCGCAGGTCGATTTACAATTAAGAACAATGTGTTGCACGGCGAGGCAACTTGGATGGGATTGACAGGTGACACGCTTAAACATGGATGGTTTGTAAATGGAGTAAAAGAAGGAAAATGGACAATTACAAAGCACAACAACGAGCAAATGACCGAAGAACAAGCGGAACTTTATATCACGCGTGGTTATCCAGACATAGATACTGTCTATCAAGTCATTGAATTTAAAAATGGAGCAAAAAATGGAGCTTATAGCTTTACCAGAACAATTGGAATTCCATTGGTTGAAGGACATTACACAGACAATGAAGAATCTGGGGAATGGTTATTTAGAGTAGGAAAAGGCTATGAACATTTTAGTACACCAGAGGAAGCTGAAAACCAAGACATGAGCAAGGTTGAGCGCCATTATACCATGAACGACAATGACTCTTTGATCGTTAAGCCTATACTTATAC
>JAWUWJ010000099.1:0-14410 GCA_034111925.1 Crocinitomicaceae bacterium | reverse complement strand
GTGAATTCACCTGCTCTCGTTTCGCCTGTTATCAGCCAAGAAGCATTGACATTGGGGTATGAAGTGATGATTTTTGTCAAGAAATCCAAGCTTGGCTTGTTTCTACCACTGAGAACGTGGCTTAAATTCGATCGATTGATTCCAATTTTACCGGCAAATTCGGAAGCCGATAAATTATTTGCTTTAAGGATAACTAGGATTCGATCTTGAATTAACATTTGTAAATTAATTGATTCTGTACAAATGTAACAAATGTTTACAAAAAAAGCCACTCCGATCGAATCGAAGTGGCTTTATATAAATGGGGTATATTCTAATTCAACGAAAAGAAAACGCTAGTCTGCTGACTTTCCTTCATAGACTCACCTACTTTCACTGTATCCATTAGCTTGGCTACCTCGAAAACAGATAATGTACTGTTAACTCCTTGTACTTTATGTTGAGATAATTTGAATTGAGCGTTCTTAATTGCGTTGTTAATCATATCTATATTTTTAAGTTGTTGTCGTTATCAAAGTTGCATTACAGAACACATTTACGGCACCACTTTTAATATTGTTACGAAAAACTCAATAAAAATATTTTTTTGTAAACAAAATGATTAAAGAATTAATTGAACTAAAAAACGCTATCGAATTGATTTCGATAGCGTTAGGTTGTAATTAACTTTTGTAAAATATTTTTATTATTTTTTGATCAAAGGATAGATTAAGTCTTCTAATCCATTGGTTTTGATCTCTAACATGAGTTCCAATTGCCTCCCATGTTTGCCATTTGGAAAGCCTTTGTTCTTATACCAGATCAAATAAGGCTCAGGTAAATGAACTAAATACTTGCCTTCGTACTTACCGTAATGCATTTTAGCATTGGCAAGTTCAATCAATTCATGTTGTGGATTTGGATTCATAAGACTACCTCTCTCCTACTTCGTTGGAATCAATTGTAGCGTATCGATTAAATACCCCCAGTATTTTTGCACTGAAGAAATCTGACATTTTTCGTCTGGAGAATGAGCTGCTCGAATATTTGGTCCGAATGAAATCATATCAACCTCTGGAAGGTGCTTTAGTAAAATACCACATTCCAATCCTGCGTGACACGCTTTAATCTTTGGCTCTTCATTGAATGAATCTCTGTACAATTTCGACATAATGTCAAGAATAGCTGAATCCTTGTTCGGTTGCCATCCAGGATAATCTCCTGATTGAACAACAGCGCATCCCATCAATTCAAATGAACCACGAATTGTATTCGCCAAATCATCTTTAGTACTCTCAACGCTACTTCTCTGTAATGACTGTGTAATAAACTCACCATCTTTAACAATAATTCGAGCCAAGCTTGAAGAAGCTTCAACAAGGCCTTGAATATCTGGACTCATTCTATACACACCATTGTGAACAGCATATAGCGCATGAAGAATCTTTACTTTGTCGTCATTCGAAATTGGCTTAGAATCAGTCGTGGTAGTTTGAATTGAAAATTCTACATTTTCCTCGATTGTTTTGAATTCAGTAACTATAACCCCAGCAATTTTCTCAAATTCAGCTTTAAGAACTTCTGCATCCTCAGTAGCAACAGCTAAAACACAAGTGGACTCTCTAGGAATCGCATTTCTCAGGCTTCCGCCATCAATTGAAATCAATTGATATTCCACCATTGAATGAAGATGGTACAAAACACGATTCATGAATTTATTCGCATTTCCTCTCTCCTTGTCGATATCCATTCCTGAATGACCACCAACAAGCCCTTTAATTGTAATAGAAAGAACCTCAGAATCAGATTTAAGATCTTCTGTTTTGCATGTATACGTTGTGTTCGTATCAATTCCTCCTGCACATCCAATAGAAATCTCATCATCATCCTCAGTATCGAGGTTCAATAAAATCTCTCCAGAAAAATTAGAAGGGTCCAAATGGATCGCTCCTGTCATCCCCGTCTCTTCATCAATTGTAAACATCGCCTCAACAGCAGGATGTGCAATCGTATCCGAAGAAAGAACTGTCATTATTGATGCAACACCAATTCCATTATCAGCGCCTAAAGTTGTACCGTTGGCATCCACCCAGTCACCAATTACACGCATATCAATTCCTTGCGTAGCAAAATCAAAGTCAGTATCTGAATTCTTTTGGTGCACCATGTCCAAGTGCGACTGCATGATAATCGTTTTGCGGTCTTCCATTCCTGGACTCGCAGGTTTCTTGATCACCACATTCCCAACAGCATCCTTAATTGTCTCTAAACCCAATTTCTTCCCAAAGTCCATCATGAATTGAATCACTTCTTCTTCCTTTTTGGAAGCTCTAGGCACTGCGTTTAAATCAGCAAAATGATTCCACATTGCTTTAGGCTCTAAATCTCTAACACTCATAAATCTTAATCTTATTTGTCAAATTGAAGTACACGTTCAATGTACATCTTCTCCACCTTCGCTCTGGCCCAAGGCGTTCTGCGTAAAAATTTCAAACTACTTTTCACACTGGGATCACTCTTAAAACAGTTGACATTAACATGGTAGGACATTTGTTCCCATCCTAACCTATCAACGCATTGCTTTACAATAAACTCTAAAGATTTCCCATGCAAAGGGTCATTTGATTCTTCCATTTACTTAACCAATTTCTTGTATCTAATTCGTTTTGGAGCATTGTCCCCCAATCGTTTCTTTCTATTCTCTTCGTATTCAGTGTATGAACCTTCGAACCAATAAATCTCTGAATTTCCTTCGAATGCTAGAATATGCGTACAAATTCTATCCAAGAACCATCTATCGTGAGAAATAACCACTGCACATCCTGCAAAGTTTTGAATCCCTTCTTCCAAGGCACGAAGCGTGTTTACATCAATATCATTGGTTGGCTCATCAAGCAGAAGAACATTCGCCTCTGTTTTCATTGTCATCGCTAAATGCAAACGATTTCTCTCACCACCGGAAAGAACACCTACCTTTTTGTTTTGATCAGATCCTCCAAAATTAAATTTAGATAAATAGGCTCTAGAATTTATTTTCTGCTCTCCAATTTCAACATATTCCAATCCATTCGAAACAACTTCAAAAACTGTCTTGTCTGGATGAATGTCTTCATGGGCTTGATCAACATATCCAAGTTTCACTGTTTCACCCACTTTAAATTCACCAGAATCAGGTTGTAATTCATCCATGATCATTTTAAAGATCGTTGTTTTACCAGCACCATTCGGTCCAATAATACCAACAATTCCTGCAGGAGGAAGTTTAAAATTAAGATCACTATATAAAAGCTTTTCATCAAATCCTTTAGAAACCTGAACAGCATCAATAACGTTATTCCCTAGACGCGGTCCGTTTGGAATCGGAATTTCTAATATTGCATCCTTTTCGTTAATATCTTCAGCCATCATCTTGTCGTAGTTCGCAATACGAGCCTTATTCTTAGCATGACGTCCTTTTGGATTCATCTTCACCCATTCCAGCTCTCTTGCTAATACTTTTTGACGTTTTGATTCTGTTTTCTCCTCTTTCTTTAGACGTGCTCCTTTTTGCTCCAACCATGAAGAATAATTCCCTTTCCATGGAATACCTTGTCCATGATCCAATTCAAGAATCCACGAAGCAGCATTGTCTAAGAAATATCTATCGTGCGTTACTGCTATCACAGTTCCTTTGTATTGTTGTAAATGTTGCTCTAACCACTCAATAGATTCAGCATCCAAGTGATTGGTAGGCTCATCCAACAATAAAACATCAGGATTTTGAAGTAGTAAACGACAAAGTGCCACTCTTCTTCTTTCACCACCAGAAAGTGTTCCAATGAGTTGATCGTTTGGAGGACAACGTAATGCATCCATTGCACGATCCAATTTAGTATCCAATTCCCACGCGTCCAATGAATCCAAGATATCTTGAACTTCACCTTGACGGGCAATTACCTTATCCATTTTCTCTGGATCATTCAATATCGCTTCATCCATGAAAGAATTATTGATGTCCTCAAATTCTTTCAAAGCGTCAACAGTTTCCTGTGCACCTTCCAAAACGATTTCTTTAACGGTCTTCGTTTCGTCCAAATCAGGCTCCTGCGCCAAATAACCAACGGTATAGCCATCAGAGAAAACGACATCACCTCTATATGTCGTGTCTAAACCAGCAATAATTTTCATTACTGTGGACTTTCCCGATCCATTCAGTCCTATAATACCGATTTTGGCTCCATAGTAAAATGAAAGGTGAATGTTCTTAATTATTTGCTTCCCAGCGGGCGTATCTTTTGAGACACCAACCATCGAAAATATTATCTTCTTGTCGTCTGACATATAGTTATTGTAAAATGAGTTTACCCAAAGTTAATAAATGAATAAACAGAGTGGGGATTTTTTAGAAAGATATTGGTACTAATGCAAATATCTTTTAAATGTAGAGTACATAATTAGAAAAGCGATCGGAGCAGTAACATAAAGAAGGATGATCAAAACACTCCATCCGCTCAGCCCCATTTTAAAACTAATTGCGAAAAACCAGATAACGTTTATGCAATAAATTACAGCACTGAATACGTAGAGTAAAAACCCACTCTTCTTAAGCTTTAGTAATAAAATAGCACCGGTTATACTAATTAGACACGTTATGATCTCGACTAAATAATGAAGGCCCATTCCACGAAATGGATTTTGAACAATATCCGATTGTGCGACTGTATTTGTGGCATCAGTAGCCAATACAAACAAAGATATCATGCAAAAACTTTTAATTAGTATTAGTGCCGAACCAATAAAAGTAAGAACGCAAAGCGCAGTAAGAGAACCGGGAACTTTTCCAGCATATACAAAATCGACAGGACTGTCTAAGGTCCCATCGATTTCATCAAGCTCTTCATTCATAGAATGCTAATTATTTCATTTGCTTGAGATTCAGCCCATACATAATAGCGAAAGCGATCATTATCAAAATGCTAAAAACAGTAGATACAAAACCTGCTCCTGCCAAATCACCCGTAAGCAAATGCGGCATAGCCATCATTGTAATTACAATTGACACGACCCAACCGCCTAAATACAAAAAGTATCCATTTCTCTGTAAACGAAACATTAACAAGGCACCAGACAAGCAAATAAGTGACGTAATAACTCCTGAAATATTTGAATAAAATGACCATTTAATATACTCAGCCTCGTTAAAATTACCAATATCAAACACCTGTGGACCTTCTTGAAGATCTCTCATAGATTGAAGTCCTTTTTCAACTGTGGATGGCACTAGTCCCCAAACACCAGAAAGAACACCAAGTCCTGAACCAACAAAAGTTAGGATACATAATACACTTAAAAACTGTGATCTCTTTTTACCTCCACCTTCTACATTGTCTAAAATCTCTAATTCCTTTTCCATCTTTTTTTCAAATTTAAATTAATCAAGAAGATCAAGCTTTGTACTTATACCTCCTGAACCATACATTTATTATAGCCGTTTATTTAACTCAAATATCTTTAACTAAAAGTAAAAAGCGCTCCACCTCCTAGTAAGAACAATAAAACATAAAATCCAATAACTATGATCACAAGGACCCCAATAAATTTGAACATCGACTTTAAGTTTTCAAACCCTTTCGTTATCATCTCTTCATTCTCTGATCTAAATCCTTGTTTTATGTTTTTAGCAAACATAAACAAGAAATAGGTTGGGAAAAAGTAGATCGTCCCTGCAACAAGGAAGGTGAAAAACACCAACCCAGACGCGGCACCCTGGAGACGAGAAGCAGCGCCAATTAAAAACACTCCACCCATTAACATCAAACCAATTAATACAAATCCAGCTATAGCTAGGAAACTGGCCCATTTTGAAATTTCGATTAAGTACTTCTTACTCGTTGCATTAATCCTTATCCCATCTCCTGATGAAATACCTGTATCTAAAGAATCCTCCATTTAATTTTAAGTAAAAAAATAAGGCTCCTAAATATGAAGGAGCCTTAAAATAATGATTTTTTGTTTTCTTTTATAATCTATCCAAAGAATCAAGTGTTTCAGCACCTTCCTGAACAACATCTAATCCCATCAATAACATCAATGCCCAGATTGTTCCAACAATACCGATAACAAGACCAGCGATAGCCAAACCTCTTTTACCACCTGTTTTACCAAGTTTCATCATTCCCATTGCCGATAAAACTACAGAAGCGATACAAAAAACAACCCAGAAGTACATCAATCCTTTTCCTCCAACTTCACCTTTATCCGCTGCGAGAGCCATTCCTGCTAGTACAATTCCGGCAACAACTGGAGCAAATATTAAACCTACAAGAGACATAATAAATCCTGCTACTCCTAATCCTTTCCCTTGTGGTGTTGTTACACTGTTTTCATCTGACATAATAATAGTTTTTAAGTTAAGCCCTCAATATATAAATTCATTTTTGACTATGACAATATTTGTTAAAAACTTAGTTCTAAACATATTAACAATTGTGTGGTAATTTCCTTGATTCAACTATAAATTGTACCTTTAAGTGTCTAAAATAGAACACAATTAATATGAGGCTATCAACACTTTTTCTAATTCTCGGACTCGTGAGCATTACAGCTTGCAACAAAGGAAAGGCAGACTTTACGCTAAAAGGAACGATTTCTGACGACACATTCGGAACCACGCTTGAAGGCGGAACAGTTCAGCTCTTTGAATTAGAGGCTGGCAGTTTAAATACTTCGTTAATTGGAGAATCTACAATCGGGGCAGACGGAAGCTATTCTTTCACATTTCCTAGAAACACGGTAGAATCCTACACACTGAGTATTCGCAAAGAAAATTACTTTGACCAGGACAAATCCATCTCTTTTTCTGATTTAACGATAGAAGAAGACAACATTAGAGATTTTAGTACGACTGCGATGTCTTGGGCTAAGCTTAGATTTATTACGACAAACCCAATCGCTGAAATGCACTACGTCAAGCAATTTGGGAAACAGGACTGCGCATCATGCTGCCCTACAGAAGAGCAAACTCTATATGGAGTACAAGATTTTGAAATCATTTGTCCAAATGATGGAAACACAATATACTCATACAACTATTGGGTAATTGGTAGTCCTGGCATCAGCAACAAAAGCGCAACAACAAATGTTTTTGACACGGTAACAATCACTTTAAACTATTAGGCCTTACTAACCCTAACTGTTTCTTTGAACCCCGTTGATTGAATTATAATCAAATACATTCCTGGTTGTAAGTCGATTAAATCCACCGGATAGGTAAACGTTCCTCTTTCCATTTCACCTTCATGTATTACGCTCAGCTGCTTTCCTGATAGATCATAGAGACGAATAACAACTTGTTCCTGTTTTAAGGGAGACGCAATTTCCAATGATGTTGCCTCACGAGCAGGGTTTGGATACACCTTGGAAGCAAATTCTTTAGGATACTCCACTCCATTCACATCCAATTCAATCTTCAAAAGCAATTCTTCACTTTCAGGAATCGCCATGGCTTCTAAATATGTATCGAATGAACTTGACCGGTACGAAACTCCCATTGTATGCGAAATTATACGGTTAGTACTTCTAAGCTGATCACGGCCTGAAAACACAACCTCCTCTAGGTTCATCTCCCTATCTTCAGCGACTAAAAGAGAAAGAACAGGATTCTTTATAGCCTGTACTGCCTTTTCCGTTTTAACTCTCACGGGTAAAAATTGCTCCGCTTGCACTTCCAAAACAACCTCCTTTACAGGTGCTTCAGAGGACATTTCCACAATGGAATTTTGAACCTGAGTAAAAGACTCGACTTCCTGCTTATCAGTACAACTAAACAATGATAGTCCAAAAACGACAACCAATGAAAAGACCATTGCGCGTTGCATTGAACGTTTGGAGTTAAACTTCCAAGCATCGTAGTCTGCATTTAAACTTTCGTATTGATCTGTGGTGTAACGTCCACAAACGCTCTGACCTGATTTCTCAAGAAGTATTGATCGAATTTCAGGATTGCTCTTATTTGTAAAATCGAAAACTTCGGTGGCACATTTATTACAATGAGCACCACGTTCTGTTGAAGTCATTTCACTCCAATTCTCTGTACAAGGGGCATCGACGCGTAGATTTTTCATGCTGTAGTTGTTTAAGTTCAAGACTATATACAACAGGATGCATGAATTGTTCAGATTCCATACAGAAAAAAAATAAAAGCGATTTACTCGTCTTCTAAATTCGCTCTAAGCTTCTGGCGCAGTTGACGTACATACGTTTCATAGATGTACTTGTAGTAATTCGGCGTACTCTTCGTAATACACTTAGTGTACAACTTAAGTCGATGCTCAATATGATCGCCAAGCATTTCCATTAATTCCAACCCGTGGAAATAATCTTCAGCGCCTTTATGGATCACGATGTAGTGATTTTCTAAGGATTGCTCAACAGCCTCTTTTCCTTTAAGTCCGCCGTCAATGCACTCATAATAGACCTCTTTAATATTAAAGGTATCCAGAATATCAACATCTAAAGCGTCTTGTGCAATCTTATTGAATTCAAATTCAACTTCAAATTCTAAATCTTCCGCTTCACTCAAGCGAGACTCTAAGAATCGGTCTGGAAAACGGAATGCGTCTTGCCAGTTCAAATAATCTTGCCAAACACCAAATCTTCTAACGTTGTTCCCAAGATCGATAAGTTTGAACTTATCTTTAGTCGGCAAACGTCTAGACCCCCTACCAATCATTTGATGGTACAGCGTTAATGATCGTGTCGCTCTATTCAATATAATAGTCTCAACGGTTGGCTCATCGAACCCAGTCGTCAAAATCCCAACAGACGTTAGAATCGCATCTGGCGTCGTTTTGAACCAACTTAAAACATCTTTTCTATCCTTATCGCTAAATGTTGAATCAAGATGACGAATTGGATACCCTCTTTTCTTGAACGTTTCCTCAACTCTCATTGAAGTATCGATTCCAGAATTAAAAATCAAGGTCTTGTTTCCAATCGCAACTTCTTCATAAGCAAAAAGCAATTTCTCTTGCATAAAGTAATTACCATAGACAACATCAGAGCTATTAACTGTAAAATCACCATTCGATCCAATCTTCAATCCGTGAAGATTCACATCGTAAGTATATGACTCTGCATCAGAAAGATATCCGCCTTCAATTAAAGAAGAGATACTCTCTCCAACGAACAGTTTATTGTAGTTATCATTTAATGGAAGTGCCTTATTACTACTTAATGGTGTAGCTGTAACCCCAAGGATATTTGCGTTTCCGTAAAACTGGAAAATCTTTCTAAAACTATTGTAGTGCGCCTCATCGACAATTACTAAACCAACGTTAGCAATGAAGTTCGCATCATCATTCAATCGATTGTTCAAAGTCTCAACCATCGCGATAAAGCAATGGTATTCATCCGGTTTGTCAATCTCTTTTACCTCGCTATTAATTACTTTGTTGCTCACTCCAATAGCAGACAATTGCTTGGAAGTCTGCACGGAAAGTTCAATTCGATGGGTAAGAATGAGTACTTTTTTCTGTGTATCTGCAATATATTTTTTGGCAATTTCAGAAAATATTACAGTTTTCCCCCCTCCTGTCGGAAGTTGAAATAATAAATTGAAATCGTTCCCATTCTCAGATAACTCCTTAAGTATCTGATCTACTGAGTTCTTCTGAAATGGGTAGAGGGTTTTAGCCTCGTATAATTCGGTATCTAACATATATGGTATTGCAAAAAAGCAGCTACAAAGCTAGTGTTCTTTTAGTGAAATACAAAGGAGTTGGCTGCAATTCGCATTAAAATAATTGCAATCCTAAAGAATCAAAGAAGAATGTAAGTAGCTATTAAAAATTCCGTCTAATTGCTACATTTGTTTTCTGAAGAAAAATAAAATCTGAATAATTATAGATATGAGCGAAATCGAAAAAGTAAAATGCCTAATTATCGGGTCAGGACCAGCGGGTTATACTGCAGCTATATATGCAGCTCGTGCTGACATGAGTCCAGTAATGTATCAAGGAATGCAACCAGGTGGACAATTAACAACGACAGACGAAGTTGAGAACTTCCCTGGATATCCAGATGGTGTTACAGGTCCAGAAATGATGATTCAACTTGAAGCTCAGGCAAAAAGATTTGAGACTGATATTCGTTTTGGTTTCATTACTAAGGTTGACTTTTCAGGAGACGTTCACAAATGCTGGACAGAAGACGATAAAGAAATTCATGCAGAATCAGTTGTTATATCAACAGGTGCATCGGCAAGATACTTAGGATTGGAAAGTGAGCAAAAGTACCTTAAACTAGGTGGAGGCGTTTCTGCTTGTGCTGTTTGTGATGGATTCTTTTACAGAGGACAAGAAACTGTAATCGTAGGAGCTGGAGATTCAGCTTGCGAAGAGGCGCACTACCTTTCTAAACTTTGTACAAAGGTTACAATGCTTGTAAGACGTGATGAGTTTAGAGCTTCTAAAATTATGTCAGAAAGAGTTAAGAATACGAAGAATATTGAAATTCTATTCAATACTGAGACAGAAGAAGTTTTAGGTGACGGACAAGTTGTAACCGGCGTTTTGGCGAAGAACAATAAAACTGGAGAATCAGTTACGATTCCAGCTACTGGATTTTTCGTTGCAATTGGTCACGATCCAAACACTGCAATCTTTAAAGACTTCATCAACCTTGATGAAACAGGATATATCAAATACGAAAAGCCGGGAACTTCACTAACGAACGTTGAAGGCGTATTTGTTGCTGGAGATGCGGCTGATAAAACATATAGACAAGCGGTTACTGCTGCAGGGACAGGTTGTATGGCAGCTTTAGATGCTGAACGTTACTTGTCTGCAAAAGGCCATTAAGATTGGATTTCTAGTCCTAAATAAGCAATTAAACACTTTAATTACGAATTATGATTACACAAACAAAAGACACACAGAACAAAATGACACATGAAAGAGCGCTAGCTATGCTTAAAAAAGGCAATGCACGCTACTTACAAAACACAATGATTAACCGCGACTTAAGAGAGCAAGTTGAAACTACAGGTTTCGATGGTCAAGCTCCGCATTCAGTTATTCTTAGTTGCATTGATTCTCGCGTAACATCTGAATACATTTTCGATCAAGGGATTGGTGATATTTTTAGTGCACGCGTTGCAGGAAACTTTGTGAATACTGATATTCTTGGAAGCATGGAATTCGCTGTTATTAATGCAGGAGTAAAATTGATCGTTGTTTTAGGTCATACGGCTTGTGGTGCAGTAAAAGGGACATGTGATTTTTTATACCACAAACCCCAACCAAAATTCACTAAAAATCTTATCGAAATGGCTGGGAACATCGTTCCTGCTGCTCAAGCGGTTGCTAATGAGCAACCTGATGTAGATCACACATCAGCGAACTCTAAATTCATTCAAGATGTTTCTGATCTGAATGTAAAAAATGCAATGGAAAACATCATGAAGAATAGTCCTGCTCTTGCGAAAGAGATTAAGGACGGTGACGTGGCTTTGATTGGAGCTATGTATGATGTTAAATCTGGAGAAGTTACTTGGATGTAATTCAAGACGAAACAATACTATATAAAAATAGGGAGATCGAAAGACCTCCCTATTTTTTTGTTTATTATTTTGAGTTTATACTTTTCCAAGCATTTTACTCTTCAATTTTTTATCTACTGGTGTTGATCCCAACCAGATTGAAAACAAAGCTTTCTTAAACTCAAGTCCTTCAACCAATCCTTTGTAATTCCCATTGATCATTACAGCCGTTCCTTTTCCAGGCTTATAAATCATTAGAATATCATCTCCATCTTTTATTTCCGCTGAGAAGAATCCGGTGAACTTACTAATGTTAGAAGCGGTTGCTTTACCCTCACTCGCCTTAGCAAACCCTTCTTTTACAGATGAATTAAATTTCTCTCTCGTTACTTTATTAGAAACAATTTTAATTTCAATTGCTTGAATTTCATCTTTGTTAAGTACAGTTGAACCGCTCATTGTTTGGTTCGGTAGGTAAAGAGCCGCAACATAAAGGTCAATTGTGTACTTCTCTCTAAGACCAGCACCATTGTAAAGCAATTTCTTACCCTTAATGTCCATTTGTGATTTAAACGTTGCTCCTGAAACCGTTTTCGTTTGTGAAAAAACAGATCCCGAAAGAACAAGGGCAACTACTAATAATATTGAATTTTTCATGTTAGTTATTTTAATTTGTTTAGCCAGTTTTCAAATATCGTGCTAGAAATTAAAACTAATCAATAATTGGTATATTGCCATTATATTATTTCAAAAATAAACGAACTATGAAAATCGCAATTGTTACTATATTGGCTTTAGCCCTGCTCTTTTTGGCTTTAAAATTAAAGAAGAAAGCAAAACAAGATACTGACCAAAACTTAAGATTTGTCAGTATTCTGTTTTTCCTAAAAGGAATAAATCTTCTAATTCTTGGAAATACATTTTTGATTCTAAATTCAAAAGGGTGGTCTTCAGAGAACATGTACAATATGATTCTTATTTCGGCTGCCCTCATAGGCGTATCATTATTGATAATAGGCGTTCGATTCTTACTTCACTCAAAGAAAACAGGATTGAAATTAGGAATGGCTGGAGCTGCGATTTGGATCCTTGTTGTTTTAGCTGGCGTATTTGGCGCGTTAAAAATTGGAAACAAAATTACCTCAGGTTGGACACCAGAAAGTCAAGAAGCGATTTTGAACAAAGTAAATGAAGTGAAATTTAGAAAGCTATGTTATCTAAATGAGGTAATGAAGAAGTTTCCTAATCCAGAAGACTATAACGGTATAACTGAGGCACAACAGGCGGAGTTGAATAAAGTAACAGAAGAGAATTGCTTGCTTTGCGATGCTGAATTCGAAAAGAAGGCAACAAAAGAGGTTGACGGTCTACCTGATGATTTCTAGGAATCCCTCGCAATCTATCTAAAAACAGTATAAAAAAAAGGCCTTTCAAATCCCAATAACGAACGGGATGAAAGGCCTTTTTTAATGTGAATCAATTCTATTAGAAAGTAGAATCAAGAAGGTCAGTATTATCAGATTTAACTGTGCTAACATCATTAATCTGAGGAAGAAGCTCTTCCATTTCACTATAAGTCTTTATTGTCATAATTGCAAAATAAGCTCCTGCAATCATTACAATACTGGCAAAAACGCCAACATAGCAAGAATTTAAAAGAACGTCAAAATCTAAACTTTTGGCCATCTGGTTCTCTACATTAGAAAGAACATTACCAGCAACCCAGAAGGCCCACCACCAACCTTTAATCACGTTTCGTTGTGGTTTAGATTCTGTTAAGTCATGTTTAATTAAAAGCCCTTCTGTCCTGTCAAACAAATCAGTAGCAACTTGAAAAGGTCCCCAAAGACTATAAACAGGAATAAACCAGGCTCCGGACGCCCACCCTTCAGACATTCTTAACCCAGATGGAATAAGTGTATGTAAGTTAAAATAAGCTCTTCTGAACCACATAATAAATACAATTGCACATCCAATAAAAAGAAGGCCATAGGCAATTCCCGAAAACCCTATAAATAAATCTGATTGCTCAGCGGCAGCAATTGTTTCATTGGTATAATTCCCACTGGCAAGATCCTTAATAATAAAAAGTTGATTCAATTCAGCGATCAGCATAATTCCTAAGACAGCAATCATGATCCAAAAGAATATCATTGCCATTTTTGAACGCTCGAGATTAGGACGTAGTTTTTTCATACTTATATTTTAATTTTGAATAAATCTAAGAGGAATTGTAGAATATCAACCCAGTAAAAATACGTGGTCTCTATTTCACCTTGTTTTCTAACATTGGAACAAACTTGAATACACCGAAATCTTCAATCGTAATTTCGCTATCTGAAACCTTGACTATTTTCTTCATTTGTTGCTCTACTCCTTCTCCAATTGGAATAATCATAATGCCTCCAACCTTCATTTGATTCACAAGTTCTTCTGGAATATCTGGCGCACCGCATGTAATGATTATCTTATCGAAAGGTGCAAATGTAGGAAGGCCTTTATAACCATCTCCAAAGCTTAAACGCGCATTGTACTTCAATTGGCGAACAATGTTCTTGGCTTTTAAGTGCAGTTCTTTGTGGCGTTCAATACTGAACACCTTTGCTCCCATTTCACACAAAACACATGTTTGAAAACCTGAACCACTTCCAATTTCGAGAATCTTCTCTCCTTTTTGAATGTCCAACAATTCCGTTTGATAGGCTACTGTATAAGGATGACTTATCGTTTGCCCAGATCCAATTTGAAAAGCGGTATTTGAATAAGCTTGTTCAGCAAATGCGTTGTCTAAAAAATAATGACGCGGAATGGCCTCAAAACAATCCAAAACTTGTTTGCTTTTTATACCTCTCTCGCTCAACTCTCTAACAAGCTGACGTCGCATTCCCTGATATTTAAATGAATCTTTCACTG
>JAWUWJ010000098.1:0-14689 GCA_034111925.1 Crocinitomicaceae bacterium | reverse complement strand
CGCATAATAATGGTCGGGTTTTTGCGTTATACTCTGTAACCAAATGAATTATTAACAGTTATAGTTATGTATAAGGTCTGCAAGCTTTGTACACCAAACTAGAACTATAAAACCAGAAAACAATGGCAGTGAACCCAGTTTACCACCAAACAGATGATCGTCTTCAAGACGAGATGATGTTAATAAGGCGGGCAAAAGAGGATCCGGAGCGATTCGGCCCACTGTATACGAAATATCATGAACAGATATTTCGGTATATCTATCAAAGGATGGATGACGAAGATTTGGCTTTTGACGTAACTTCTCAAGTATTTATTAAGGCAATGAAAAACCTTCATAAGTATGAGTACAGAGGTGTTCCGTTTTCATCTTGGCTTTACCGAATTGCGAAAAGCGAGCTCTACCAAGCATTCCGTGATCGAAAGGCAAGAAAGACTGTAAGTGTTGAAAGCATGCATCTTTTTGAAATGATTGAAGAAATGGAAGAAGATGATTCTTCTGGAAATAAGAAAAAGTTATTTCAATGTTTATCATTATTAAAAGATGACGATTTACAATTGATTGAGATGAGATATTTCGAAAAACGTTCTTACCGAGAAATTGGAGAGATCATCGAAATCACTGAAAACAATGCTAAGGTTAGGACTTTTAGAGCCTTAGAACGACTGAAGAAACTATTTATGAAATAATATTAGGGATGGAAAAAATTAATACCATTTTAGACCGAAAACCTATTAACTCTGAGTACATCAACTCAAAACAAGATTTTAATCAGGTGATGAATGGATTTCAAAAACTAAAGCCTCCGGTCTATAAGCAGGGTTGGTTTTATGGAGCAGTAGGATTAGCTGCAGTAGCAATAGTTTTCACCGCGGTGTCTTTGACATTGAGTGATGATGATAAAAAAACAGTTGCTTCTGCAGACGTCAAAAAAGAAGTTCCATTCGAACAAGAACCCTCTCAAGAGAAAGTAACTCTTGTTGTAGATCTGGATGAAACTGCAGAAGAAATCCCTGAAGTCGAACCCGTTATTCACGAACCACCAGTAGAGACTCCTGCGCCTATCGCGCTGGAGTCAGCGCCAGTTGAACCTCCCGTAGTCGTTGAAATTCCAAAAATTACGAAACCACATATCGCTGGTGTATTTAATGGTGCAATTTCATTCGCTGATTTTTGCGATCCTTTGGGCATTCAAGTTAATGAGGACGTAACAATTGCTGAATATACAATCCATTACATGTCGTGCACACAAGACGTAACTGTTAAAATTAGAGGAAGTAAAATCCCTAATGGTGTCTGTAACGAATTGCGCAATTGTGGAGAGCAAATTGAGATTGATTTCAGAAATGTAAAAGGGTATAATAAAAGGACTGGAAAAGGTGTGGCGTTTAGCAACTTTTCGTTAGTTCCTATCCTTTAAATTATTACGGTTTATATCTGAATCAAGTTCGGATATGTTCATCAACAATCCACCTTTAATAAAAAGGGGGTTCTATTAATTGCATATATAGAAAAACATCCATACTTTCGTAAAGTAAACTATGGTGTTATCCATATAAAAAAGACAGAATGAAAACATTAACGTGTCTAATGCTACTATTTGCTTCGTCATCGACGTTTGCTCAGCACACTAATTTTAATACACAAAGAAACTGGTCTCTTAATAAGAAAGAGATTATGTTCGGTATTGGTGGGACTCAATTTTTAGGTGATTTAGGGGGGAAAGATCAGATTGGATCGGATTACCGATTGAAAGATATAGATTGGCCGTCAACTTCAATTGGAGGGATGATTGGATACCGTTTTAGATTTCATCCATATTGGGCAACGACAACTTCGTTGAACATAGGTATGGTTCGAGGAAATGATGCATTCACAAATGAAATCGTTCGTGAGTCAAGAAATTTACATTTCCGTTCAATGATTTTCGAACTTCAACAAAGACTTGAAATTATCATTTTGGCGAATGAAAAATTCGGAAATAGATTTGGACTTGGTGCTCATAGTAAGAAAATGGGGAACCACAATGAACAAGTTTATTTATTTTCTGGAGTAGGAGTGAGTTATTTTAATCCTAAAGCTCAATTAAATGGCGAATGGGTTGCATTAAGACCATTGTCAACTGAAGGACAAGGATTAGATGGTGGAGTAAGTGAAGTTCTAGGAATAACAGCAACAATTCCATTTGGAATTGGAGCTAGAATGGGATTGGGTAGAATGTGGAGAATTGGTGTTGAAGCAACGTATGTTAAAACATTCTCAGATTACATTGATGATGTAAGTACTACTTATTACGATCCAGAAATTCTTGCTGCACAAGTAGGACCTGATGCTGCATTTCTTTCAAATCCTAGTACTCAGAATACTACTTGGTTTGGTACTGGACAGCAAAGAGGAGACAAACAAAACGATGCTTATTTCTACTTGAACTTGACGATTGCTAGAAATGTTACTTATAAAGATTACGCGAAATCGCGAAGAATGAACAAATGGAAAGGACGTTACAAGTTCTAATCGAATTGTTAATATATTCTTGAAAGATAATAATGAGGTGGCTTCGGTCACCTCATTGTCGTTTGTACCTTTGCGTAAACAACAATTATGTACAAGATCATTCGATCCTTTCTTTTTCTTTTCGATCCAGAAAAAATTCATTACACAGCCGCCAAGTTGATTCGAATAAATCTCTCCATTCCTGGGGCCAAATTTATCTGGACAAAAATGTTTAGAGTGGAGGATGAGCGTTTGAAAAAGACATTGTTTGGAATTGACTTTGAAAACCCTGTTGGTCTCGCTGCAGGATTTGACAAGAATGCATCCATGTATGATGATTTGGCCTATTGTGGCTTCGGTTTCATTGAAGTTGGAACTGTTACTCCAAAAGGGCAATTGGGCAATGAGAAGCCCCGCTTATTTAGACTAAAAGAAGATTCGGCTATTATCAACCGAATGGGATTCAATAATGATGGTGTTGAAAATGCCGTTGAAAATCTAAAAAAGAGGAAAACCAAAATTATAATTGGAGGAAACATCGGTAAGAATAAAGTAACACCGAATGAAAATGCAACAAGCGATTACGTAAAGACGTTTAATGCACTTTTTGATCACGTAGATTATTTCGTGGTTAATGTGTCCTCTCCAAATACGCCGAACCTTCGCGAACTGCAAGAAAAGGAGCCGCTGACACAGTTATTGAGAACTTTGCAGGAATTGAACTCAAAGAAATCGAAACGCAAGCCTATCCTTTTAAAAATCGCTCCAGATTTAACCGATAGTCAACTGGACGACATCATTGAAATTGTAGCTGCAGTTTCTTTGGACGGAATTATCGCTACGAACACAACGATTTCTAGAGAGGGTTTAAAAACATCCGATAAACGAATTAAAGAAATCGGAATGGGTGGACTTTCTGGAAAGCCTGTTGGATCGAGATCTACAGAAGTGATAAGATATCTTTCTACAAAGTCGAATAAGGCATTTCCAATTATTGGTGTTGGTGGAATTCATTCTGCCGAAGATGCACTTGAGAAATTGGATGCAGGAGCTGATTTGGTTCAATTGTATACCGGATTTATATACGAAGGACCAAAGTTAGTTAAGGATATAAATAAAGCATTGATAGCTCGCATGTAGCTCCTTTTAAAAGCTTAGATTTAAGTATGGAAAAGTTAAAACTTATTGAATGTCCGCGGGATGCGATGCAAGGATTGCATGACTTCATACCGACAGCTACCAAGATTGAATACATCAATGGATTGTTGGATTGCGGTTTTGATACTATTGATTTCGGAAGCTTTGTCTCACCTAAAGCCATTCCTCAACTAAAGGATACTGCTGAAGTTTTAGAAGGATTGAACCCATCAGACAGTAAGTTATTGGCTATTATCGCGAATGAGCGCGGCGCAAACGATGCTGTTCAATTTGAAAGAATTAAATACTTAGGCTATCCATTTTCTGTTTCGGAAGAGTTTCAAAAAAGAAACACGAACGCAACAATTGATGAATCATTTGGTCGGGTAGAAGCCATTTGCAACCTAGCGGCCAAAAACGATAAAGAAATGGTGCTTTACCTTTCGATGGGGTTTGGAAATCCTTATGGTGATGATTGGCATCCTGATATTGTAGCTGCTTGGAGTGAAAAACTTCATGAAAAATTAGACGTCAATATCTTGGCTTTGTCTGACACAATTGGTGTTGCAACGCCTGAAATTGTATCAGACTTGTTTAGTACTTTGATTCCAGCGCTTCCTGACGTTGAATTTGGAGGACATTTACATACATTGCCTGAAAATGCCCATAACTTAATTGAAGCAGCTTATACGGCTGGCTGCAGAAGGTTTGATGGAGCAATTAAAGGATTTGGTGGCTGCCCAATGGCCGCGGATGATTTAACAGGGAATATGCCGACTGAATTAATGAAGATGTGGTTCGAAGTAAATTCAATCGAAACAGGGCTTAATACTGAAAAATTCGAGGCTTCCATTTCTAAAGCACTAAGCGTATTTCCGTAACTTATTTGATATTTTGAATTATTAGAAAAATGAAGATAACATTATTAGCTTTTTCGGCACTATTCATTCTTTTCGCTTGCACAGAAAACGAAGATGAAATTACAGACCAACCAGAAGTTCATACTCCTGGAGTTGCCACCGAATTTGAGACTCTATTTTCCGATACGGCTTTCGCCAATGTAAAGCACAGTCAATTGTTGAAAGAGTTGCAGATCTGTATTCAAAATGCAGACCCTGAATGCCCGCGCTGTGCAGTCTGTTCTCCCAATTTCTTTCGAATTTTCGAACTCGATAAAGAAAAAGACGTAAAGAACTTTTTTGCGCTCCAAATTAAATCCTTGACGATATTAAAAGGACAGGAGTTCGCGCTCCCCGTTAGACATTTGATTGTTTTCGAAAGAGAAAAGGGTGAGCTAATTAAAGTTAACGGTTATAGAGGGAATTTAATTGAAACTATCTCGAGTCAATCGGGAGTAGATGATCTTATGATTCGATTCCTCATGAAACAGGAAGATGAAGAATCAAAGGAAATTGAAAATGTCCATTTTAACTGTTTATTTAAATGGGATGGAAAGCGGTATAATTTTGAAAGTGTAGAGAGAATTGAAGGATCAAATTGGGGCGGACCGGTTATGGCCAAGCACAAGAAAGAAACGTCAGCAGAAGTCTACAGAGATTTAATTGCTGGGGAATTAATCATTAAAGATCTTGTTATTCAGTAATGAAGTACATCGTAATTTTTTCATTGATTTTGATTGGTTGTACGGATGGTATTCCATTGCACAATATTAGTTACCTTACCTTGCTTACAGATGACAACAGCAAGGTATGGTTGATTAACAAGCAGTCGGTGAACAAGGTGAACTTTGCGAATAACCATCTTTGGAATAAAGATTTAATGATCTTTCACGAATCGGGGAGAGTTGAAATTATTCCATTGAAAGCAATGGGTAAAGCAATTCCTAGAGTTGGAAAATACTACTTAGATTCAGAGACTAAGACCTTGGATATCTCCTTTCCGAAGGAGGACGAAGAATGGAAAATGTCCTTGGATTATATTACTGAAGACAGCATTTATATGAAATCCGTAAAAGGATCTGATGTCAAATATGATATTCAGATTATTCCGTTGCCTGAATTGGTGGGAGGTTTTTAATTCTCTTTTACAATTCTCGTTCGGTAAATTCGATCACCGTTTTGAATGCTAATCAAGTAAATCCCTGAATCATAAGAAGAAAGATCAATCAAATTCGATGTTGATTCAAGTACTAACTTTCCCGTCGAAGAATGAACATTGACGAAATCAAAATCGCCACTAACATTCACTTTTCCATTCGTTGGATTCGGATAAACATTCACTTCAAAAGGCGCTAATGCCTTCAGCCCCACTGGATCTTCCTTCCAAACAGAGATTGAATCCAAATACAATTTAAATCCATCGTCCGTTCTATTAACAAAGGCAATATGAACCGTTTCATTATCGAGACCTGCTTCACTCAAATTCAATTCACGGTAGTTCCAATCAGCTGACTCCTCTGAAATATTAACCAAAGTATCCGTGAAACTTGCAATTTGATCATCCGTTCTAGAAGCCAAAACCATGTAACCATCCGGGAATGATGGATCGTGAGACTTTGCATCCCAAAACAATGAATTCCCATAAGCACCAAGAACAATTGAAGGAGTAACTAGCCATCTATCAGCCTGACCAACAGGATCAAAGAAAGAAGTAGAGCCAACAATAGAGTCTGTCGAATCGCTTGGGTCAGCCAAAGAAATCCATGCGTCTGCAAATTCAATTACAGCTGGATCAGGAGTAAAACCGTCGTTATCAAACATTGTATAGTTGACAGGAAGTCCATTTTGAAAATCCTCACTATAAACTTGCGTTTGAGCTGATACATTGATTGAAATCAACCCCAATGCCAAGATGCTTATTGTTTTTGTCATGCTGTAAAATTAGTGTTTTATGCTTATTCGGCTAATGTTATTAGTATTTCTTTATACTCTTGATAAAAGGCGTCGAATCTTATCAATCTATCACGAAGAAACCCTTTGATTTCTTTATGGTTCTTTAAATCGTAAAAGTTAAGCCCATTTAATTCCCAATGAATCCTGGAAACCTTTCTGCCATTGAATTCATGGCTTTCTTCATTCCATATAGCTTCTCCAACTTCAGATTCCATAACTACTTTTAATTCAGTCATCTGTTCCCAAAGTATGGAACGGATATCATCATCTTTTGGTTGAATATCGAAACAAAGAATTGTGCTTTTGGGCTCTACGATTAAGCGAATATAGATGTCTTTAACGTCGGAAGGGTAGTTGATCCAATTAATCCCTCTTCCATTCGACGAGTTGTGATTTCGCATCTCCTTGCGAAACCCTTCCCAGAAATTGGTATTCAGTTCTTTACGTGCATCTTTCGTTAACATCGCGACAAAAGTAACTGATTCTGACTATTTAGAAGGTGCTGATTCAGCATTAATTGGGTAAATTGCGTTTTATTAACATTACTATTATGAAGAAATTCCTATTTTTATTGACGACGGCACTTGTACTAACTTCTTGCAGTACGAAAGCTCAGACGGGTGACATTGAAACAATTAATAAAGTTGTAGCCGTTGATGAATTCAAAAAACTTTTAGAAAAAGAAGATATTCAAGTGATTGATGTTAGAACGCCAGAAGAATACAGCATTGGAAAAATTGGCGATGCGACGAACATTAACATCTATGACGATAACTTTAAGGCGAAATTAAAAGGCCTTGATCCGAATAAAACAACGCTAGTCTATTGTGCTAAAGGCGGAAGAAGTGCCAAAGCAGCGAAGATGATGGCAGATCTTAAGTTCAAAGAAGTCTATGATTTAAAAGGCGGATACGGCGCTTGGAAGTAAAATAAAACTGATTCAAAAAAAACGGGGCACTAAATATAGTGCCCATTTTTTTTTGCTTTTAATTTAGATCCTTAGTTTTTCACAAACTTAAATTTCTCAGTAACGCCATCATTATAATCAACAGTTAAAAGGTATTGACCTGTAGTCAATCCATTAACATCCATCTTTTTCATGTCAGGATAAGAGAACTCCTCAGTTGAAACAACACGTCCCGTCATATCTAGAACTGTAATTGTTCCTCCTTGCGCGCTAGAGCTTCTAAAGGCAATGTTCAATACATCTTTGACTGGATTAGGGAATATAGATCCCGCTTCACTAATGTATTCAGAAACGCCAACTTCGGATGCATCAAATACTTTTAAGGACATTGAAGGAATAACATCGGCTCCAAATCCAAGTGCGAAATACCCGTTGTCACTATTGATTGGTGTCACAGGTTCTAGAGTAGTATTGATTGACCATGTGTAATCAATTCCAGTATCGTGTCCCATGAAAACATCAACATTACTTGGTTGAACACAAGCTAAGTAGCGCTGGTTGTCTGACAGTTGAATGTGCGTATCAAAATTTCCAAAAACAACTTCGTCTTGCAAATCACCTGGATAGTAATAGTATCCAAAAGAAACTAAGTTCAAGTTATCAAAAGCCAAGCTTGGATCATTGATATCAGTGAATACGTTGTCCCAGCTATAAAGGCTTAGCGCCATTTCTTCACCATCTAAGAAAACGCCAGAGTTGTATCCTGTCACTGCTGAGAAATAAATCCCTTCAGCTCCCAATCTACTTCCATTCGGGTTGTTGTAAATCATGCACATTTCGAAAAGATTTCCTCCTCCGCCTGGACGGAAGTTTGCGTTCGAAACGGGCAAGTTCGTTAAGGGATCTGTTTTTGAATACCCAATCAGCGAATCTGAAATAACAAAATCGTATGAAAGTGTGTTGTCAAATGCAAACTCATCTGGGCCTCCCATGTCAACATCATACGTCAATGTATAGCGTCCATCAGGATAGGAAGGGAATGAAAACGCTGCTAGATCATTTGTTCCGCCCGTGTAAATTTCAATGCTATCACCCGAAACGATCGAATAAGGACCTGCAGTTTCTGTCCAAGTTCCTGCTGGACCGGTTACAGTTGCTGTGATCGATACATTGTTTTGAGTCGTGTTACCGAAATTGTAAACTTGAGCACCAACATCGAATCCGAATTCAGTATTGTCAACAGATGTTTGAGAAGCCGTTGCTGAGATTGAAGGGCTGATTGTCGTTATTTTATTCAATCCACCATCCGTCGCGTACAATCCCAATTTGTTACCGATAAACGCAACAACATCGTCTCCAGCATCCATTCTAGCTCTTAAGATTTCTCCGTCTGACCTTGAAATGAAAGCAAATGGAATTGATGTCAATGGACCATCAGTGGTTCCTGGAACGTCAATTAAAGCATCTTCACGATTAATCATCACAACTCCAATTGCGCCGGCTTGCTCACACATTAAAACTTTCGTTCCGTACCAACAAACGTTAGTAGAAACACCGTCGTATCTATAAACAACTGCAATTTTCCCTGTTAAATCATTAATCAACGGACCACATCCTTCGTTCGAAAAAGGAATCCCCTGAGCATTTAAACCAGGCGTGCCGTCTTCAGCAAGTTTTAATGTGTCTAAAACAGCATCTGCAGAATTCAACAAGTTAGGAAGTCCCCAATCAGTACCATCTCCATTACTTGTAAAATTATAACCGCCGGCGATAGACGCGGGAGCAGTTACAGAAAAGGACACTTGACTAAAGGTCAATGTACTTAAAAGGCAAAAGCTTAGAGTACTAAGTAGAGTTTTCATGGTGTAGATTTTTATGCAAGATATGGAATTATTAATTGTGAAAAATGCATTTCAAGTAAAATTGCGTGACGTATAATCTATTTATTTGCTATTCAAAGTCTATATTTATCGCTCCAATATATTTTGCATGCCAACAACATTAAAAGAGCTTCCAGGGCCAAAAGGAATTCCAGTATTCGCGAACTTGTTTAACCTCGACTTGAATAACCTTCATGGTCAAGTGGAACAATGGGCAGATGAATATGGCGATGTCTTTCATTTGAATTTGGGGGTATCGAATTTCCTTTGTGTAACACGTCCAAGTTTGATTCAGAAGATTTATGCTGCTCGACCCAATGAGTTTGTTCGAATGAAAAAGATGGATTCTGTGATTCAACAGGCTAGTATTCAGGGCGTATTTAATGCGGAGGGAGAAGATTGGAAATTGCATCGATCAATTATTACGAAAGGATTGGATGTGAAGCATCAAAGGGATTTTTATCCGGGAATGCTTCCTGTGATTGAGCGTTTGCATAAGAAATGGGAGAAAGATGCAGAGGCAGGTCTTCCTTTTGACATTCAACGCGATTTACTTCGCTTTACAGTAGATATAACTACATCGTTGGCATTTGGGTTCCCGATGAATACATTGGAGCAGGAGGGAAGCGCAATTCAAGATCAAATGGAAAAAGTTTTCCCAATGATCTTTAAGCGGGTTAATATGCCGATTCCTTGGTATAAAATCATTCGTTCCAAGACGGACAAAGAATTCGACAGTGCTGTTCTACAAATGAATGACTTAATTGAAGAGTTTATTGTTCAAGCACGAAAAAGAATTGAAGACAATCCTGAGCTCAGATCAAACCCGAGCAATGTTATTGAATCTATTCTAGTTGCCGCCGAAGATGAAGAAGGCTTTACGGATAAAGACGTCAGAGGGAATCTAGCAACGATTTTACTGGCAGGTGAGGATACCACGGCGCATACTTTGGCTTGGATGGTCTATCTACTCACTACGCGTCCTGAAATCCAAAATGAGATTCGAAAAGAGTCGGATAGCGTTTTAGGCGCTGACAATTGGTCCAAGAAATACGAAGACAATAAAGAATTCAAATACATAGAAGGAGTTGCAATGGAGTCAATGCGGTTCAAACCCGTTGCCCCAATTTTATTATTTGAATCTACTTCTGACATTGAGCTTGAAGGAATTCTATTTAAGAAAGGTCAACGCGTTCTTTGCCAGAATAGATCGGCTGCTTTGAAGGATGAGAATTTTACGGAAGCGTTGTCTCTAAAACCTGAAAGATGGCTCAAAGGGCAAGGATGTCCAGTTCATAACATGGATGCTTTTTCACCCTTTGGAGGTGGGCCAAGGTATTGTCCAGGTCGGAATTTGGCCATTTTAGAAATTCAAATGGTGACTTCTATGCTCTTCAAAAACTTTAATGTCGAAATGATGACGCCTCATAAAGAAATTGATGAAATCATGGCGTTTACACTGATGGCCAGTCCGTTTGAGGTTAAGTTAACGAAACGATAACGTATCCGTTTTCTTTATGTGTTTGGCGTTCAGTTGTATCTGAAAGAATTCCAATTGTATTCCGATCTAAGAATCTCTTAAGTTCTGTTAAATGAATACTTCTACTGGACTTAATACGTACATTCGTTGATTAGAATTAAAACGACAAACTTGCTAAAATCTTCAACGAATTCAATATCCCTTAAAAAAGTCATTTACAACTCCGTAGACGCCATTGATACTGACCATTGGGACAGTGTCTTAAAGGGGAGAAACGTTTATTTAAGCATCAATTATCTGAAATCTTTAGAGAAAGGAATGAAGGATGAAATGAAGTTGTTCTTTGCCATTTCTTACAATGCCAAAGATGAACCCGTTTTGATCTCTACTTTCCAAATGGTCAAGTTTATTGACAAACGCAGAAAGTTCACGGATCATCTTTGTCATTTATCGTATCATATCCAGAAGAAAATCGAAGATATATTTACTGTAAATGTTTTGGTCTGCGGCAATGTATTCTCAGATGGAGAAAACGGATTTATCTGGACAGAACAATTGGACTCAGAAGCTGCTTTTGACGAAGTAGACGCTGTTATCAAGCAATTAAAAAATGACGAAGAACTAAAAGAAAAGGTTTCAATAACCTTGTTTAAAGAGTTCTGGCCTAGCACGGTAAGTAGCAGCAATCAATTGAAGAAGCACTCCTACAGAGATTTTATGATTGACGTGAACATGGTATTGCAAATTCACGAAAGTTGGACGACTCTAGACGACTACTTAATGAGCATGAAAACGAAATTTAGAACCCGTGCCAATGCCGTTTTTAAGAAATCGAAGGATTTGGAAATTCGCATTTTATCTTCGGACGATATTCTTGAACAAAAAGAACGCATTCGTGAGTTGTTCGGCAATGTGCTTGCCAAATCTGATTTTAGCTATGGGACTTTGACCCCAGAGACATTCGCCTACTTCCGAGAGAGTCTGCCTGATTACTTTGAATTGAGAGGCTTTTACCTTGATGGATTGATGATTGGATTCAACACTTCTTTTCTCAACAACGGATCTCTCGAAGCGAATTTCGTAGGACTGGACTACGAGTGTAACAAGGAATACAATGTCTATCAGCGGATTCTATACGACTACGTGGAACAGGCGCTTCACCATGGCGCAAAAGACTTGCAGCTTGGTCGAACATCAGAATTAATAAAAAGCTCGATTGGAGCAATGCCAACAAACATGAAACTCTATGTGAAGCACCGAAAGAGTGTTTCGAACTTACTGCTAAAGCATGTGATTCAATCCATTTCGCCGAGTGAATTTGAGCTCAGAAAACCTTTTAAAGCTAACTTCACAAACTAATGGATTCATTAACTCAAATTGTATTAGGAGCAGCCGTAGGTGAGGCTGTACTGGGAAGAAAGATCGGAAGTCGTGCTATGCTTTGGGGTGCAGTTGCTGGAACAATTCCAGATTTGGATGTTTTCATCCGGTATTTCACAGACGATATTACTGCAACTGAAATGCATCGAGGGTTTTCACACTCCTTGGTCTTTTCACTGCTAATGGCCCCCATACTGGCTTGGGTCGCCAATAAGATCCATGGAAAAAGAAAGATTGGAATAAAACCCTGGGCTTGGCTCTTCTTTTTGGCTTTGGTCACACATCCCTTACTGGACAATCATACAACTTGGGGAACGCAGTTTTTCTGGCCCTTTGAATATCGAATTGCATTTAAGAACATTTTCGTTGTAGATCCTTTATACACAGTGCCATTCTTGATTTTCACGATAATCGCGATGTGCTATAAGAGGACCAATCCGAAGCGAAGAATGTTCAACAACATCGGGTTGATTGTCAGCTCGTTGTATATGATATTGACGATTGTCTTTAAAGGAATCACATTTGTGAAATTCCAAAATCAACTGGAGAAAGACAAGATTGAATATGTAGACATGGATACGCGTCCAGCGCCTTTAAACACAGTGCTTTGGAATGCTCAAGTGGAAACGAAGACGGGATATCGCGTCGCTTACTATTCCTTTTTCGACAGTAAAGACATTAAATTCTCTGAGGAAATCCCGAAGAATTATCATTTAATAGCGCCTTACAAGAATCAAAAAATTGTAAAGCAGTTGATTAAAATTTCCGCTGGATGGTACGTTATCAGGGAAGAAGAGGGGCAATTGTACTTCGTTGATTTACGTTTTGGACAATTGGGATTCAAAGACGATTCTAAGTTTATGTGGCAATACAAATTAACACCGGATAAAAACGGGGAAATCGCTGCTGAGCGCTTGCCTCCTAACTTTGACTCTGCTGGAGGAATGTTTGGCGAGATGTGGAATAGAATGGGTGGGAACTAGTTTTTTTTTGAAGTTAGATATTAGATATTAGATATTAGAAGTTAGAATAAATCAATCGTTAAACTTGTCGATTTGGTTTTCCCAGAATCACCTTGTATATCAAGCTATCATGGAATAAGGTAGAGATAAAGTACATTGAATCCGGTCAATTGATTGTTTGTATTTCTAGTAACCCGTTTTTGGAACATGCAGGCGCCAAAAGTGTTTGGATTTGTGAACACAAAACGCCCTTTCAGACCAAGAGCTTATGGCAATTAAGAAAAACAGGGAATAGTTTACGTAAAAAAAGGAGAGATTTCTCCCTCCTTTAAGACATCCACTTTATGTTAAGCCCATTGACACAATATCCCACCCATTAAGGCTAGTGTAATTGTCCAGTACACAACATTGATCATAATGTATTTGAATCCTTTTCTCTCAAAAAGTGCATTCGTTCCTAATACGGGAAGAATAACGAACAGTCCGGCAAGAGTCCCATGAAAGGCACCATGACCAAAAGTTCTAAAACGGTTGCCGTACCGGTCCATTAATGCATTTAAGTCATTCATTGTTTCCGATCCTTCAACGCCAAAGCCTTGCTCTCCTGCAAATAATGAAAACAGGCCGGATTGATGAACAACCATGCTAAACAAAAACATTGCGAGCATAAAGCTTAGTAAGAGACTTACAATTAAGATAACAGGCATGTTTCCACCTTTTATTTTTTCATCGGTCATTCCGCTGGCGTTCATCCAAGCTTTTCCAACAACCTTTGGATTGTAGTAAATAAATCCAATGATCATTGGGATTAGTGCGGCCAAAGCCACAACTCCTATGTTTGGCATCATAATTAGTTAGTTTAAAGGTTAATACGATGAAGGTAAGAAATTGTTTGCAAACGTTATTTATTGACTATGCCAATGATTTTTTTACAGTTTAAGGAACCAAGGACAGATTCAATGTTGCACTCATTTACAAATGTGAATCAACATTGATCAACGGTTTTTCTTTAAGGTCTGGACAACGTCGCTAACGGATGCAACGAGCACTAAAACAGCGCTAAATAGAAGCACCGACATTCCATTCATGTATTCAAATTCAAAATTAGAATGTGCGCTTCGGAATACGGTCATTGTTATCATTATAAAGATTGAAAAGAACATGTTACTCATTGACAGCAATAGTCCTAGCAGGGCAACTGTTCTAGATCGTTTCACCCAAGAAACCAAAACGATGAGGAAGAACATGAACATTGAGACCCATGTCAAAACGTAATCAGATCCATAAAAAATCTCTGTATATCCAAACTCTAGAAACTTTGAATACGGCATAGCAAGCGATGCACAAGCAAGAATAAGGCATGAAACAGTAATTAACCTTAGATTTTTCATAAGTTGAAGATAAGAACGAAAATTGAAAAAACTAAATTATTCCTTAATTCTTGACACTGAGTAGATAAGACGGAATCCTGTGGTTGCTTCAGGATAGTATTTGCGCGCAACAGTTTTGTAAAACGTGGCGTTGTGCTGATCATCTCCGATTGATTTGACTCCTGTAAGATAATTCCCTCCTAAGACATAAACCAAACTGGAAATAGG
>JAWUWJ010000097.1:0-21064 GCA_034111925.1 Crocinitomicaceae bacterium | reverse complement strand
GAAAACCAAACAAGAAATGATGATAATTGATCGCATATGTAGTAGGCTTGTTCTAATACAACGAATGTCATCGTTAAAAAGTACGCGGATGTTGTTATCGTTTTAAATTAAACTTCAAACCAAGCGTTGCAGTCCAAGCATTTAAGCCATCAGAACGATTGTAATTGGCAAACCTTAAATCGATTTCTTTGAATACCGCGACCTTCTTTTTTCCCAATTTGAATCGACCAATTCCATACAGTGGAGAAATCTTAATTCCCATTCCGTATTTATGAGAATTCAATCCAGACAAATCATAATCAGATGTATAGAATTCGCGTGTTGATAAATGTTCACCATGAGCCGCGAAATAGGTTGAAGCCGTTTGAACATGAAAACGATAAAATGGATATACACGAACGGCATCTTTGATTTTAATCGGCAATTCAACTTCGGCCGTGTATCCTTTAACATCCCACGAATCCCAGTAAAGACGGTTGAATGTTCTCAGAAGAATGTTGTTCGTCAAATGGACGTTGTATCGAAATGCAACGGGCAATTTCACACGCAATGCAGGAAGTATTTCAATTTTTGCATCAACGAGGTCTGAGAAATAAACACGGTGGAATGGAGTGGAAAGCATCCCGCTTTGAGCCAATGCTTCAACTGTTATCGATGCATTCATTTTCTTATTGATGATAAACATTTCTGTTGCCGAGAGACTTAAAGTATGTCGCTTGTCCGTGCTCAAAAGTTCGTTCGATCCGTTTCTTAATTCAACGGGATAAATTCGTTTCCAATCATCAAAGAAGTACTTTCCTGAGAAGGCGAATTGTCTTGCTTTGTTCTTGCTTTCTTTGCTGTATCCGTATCCACCTGAAATTGATGTTACGTCGTATTCAGACGAAGCCGCAATGACGAATGAATTTTCATTGCGTTTCTGATTGTTCTTTTTAGAATACGTAAATGAATAATGTTGTCGAATATCATCTGCGGATGCACCTGAAATATGATTGTCGCTCAAATACGGATTGTCAATATTGTCCGATGATGCAGACGTATAAAAGTCGACACCTGCAGTAACATCAATTGATTTAACCGAGTCCAATGGAACGTGAACATAAACCACGGGGGCAATGTTTGAGAGTTTCTCCGTTCCTAGACCTCCAGTTACGGGCGAGTGAATTCCATCCTGCTCATAATAGCTAGAAAGGATCGTGATTTCGATATCCTCAAGAACAATTTTAATACTGTCCTCTTTTGGCTCGTCTTGGGAAAATCCCAGACTAGAAATCAAAAGAAATAAAAGTGTTGTTTTTAATTGCATCCGCATCCTCCTCCTGATTTACCACCACTAGCGCCTGAAGGCCCTTCACGGTATGATTCAAAACTAACTTCAAACGATTCTATCTTTTTTAACGAAGTCGCCATGTCTGGATCATTCAGATACATTTTCTGATATTCCTTCACCGAAACGCATGACGAGCAGAGTAGGGCGAGGCTTGAAACGATAAGTAATTTTTTAAATTTCATTCTTTACAATATTGGATTCAATTTTATCAGAGAAATGCATTTTGTCCTGATCGTCAATGATAATGCACTCTACACCTTCTATATTATTTATAAGTAAAAGCCCATTCTCAGTTCCGAGAACGAAAACTGTTGTTGCTAAAGCATCGGCCAATTCTGCATTGCTACAAATTACCGTAACGCTGCTTAAATTCTTTGCCGGCCATCCCAATTTTGGGTTGATGATGTGGCAATATTCACTTCCGTTAATTTCTATAAATCGTTCGTAGTTTCCCGATGTTACGACCGATGTATTCGTTGCTGGAACCCACATTATAATTTTCTTATTGTCATTCGGGTCTTGAATTCCGACCTTCCATGAACTCGCATCGGGTTTACTTCCCCAAGCGATAAGATCTCCTCCGGCATTGACAACTCCAGATTTGGATTGGTTCGACAACATTACTTGTTTGGCTTGCTCAGCCGCGTATCCTTTACCAATCGCTCCGAAACCGATTTTCATTCCTTTTTCAACTAAAAAAACGCTTGTGTCATCCGGATTCAGTTGAATGTTCTTAAAGTTCACCTTCGAAACAGAATTCTCAATCGATGCATCACTTGGAAGCTTGGCCTTCTTTTTTGAAAAGTCCCAGATCCGATCCATTGAAGCATAACTGATATCAAAATACCCGTTAGACATCGCTGAAATTTTCTTTGATCGTCGAATTAACTCATACAATTCATAGGAAACCTTTGTCGGTTGAATCCCCGCATTGTTGTTGATCGCTGAAGTTTGAGAATTTGGGTCCCAACTACTAATCAACGATTCAATTCGAACCACTTCATTCACCGCTGAACGAACTGCAATTCCTGCAAGAGAATCGGTATCAGTAATAGCGGTGAATGAAAAGCTCGAACCCATCAAGACAGTGTCCAGTGAACGATTGACTTGTCCGATGGTACCAAACGAAAGCGTTATTATGAAAAGCGTTAATAATCTCATTTAATTAATTCCTTGATTGAAGCGATATATGATGCAGCATCATCTTTAGGATGTACTAATGTTCCAATTTTCTCTCCCTTTCCATTGAAGAAAACCACTTTTGGGAACTTTCCTTCTTGATTGTATTTTTCAGCCAATACTTCATTATGGGCCGTTTGTTCTTTACTTAACTTATTTTCTTTTTTCATTGGGAAATCTACTTTCAGCAGAACAAGTTTTGAATCTGCAAATGCTGTGAATTCTGCATTTTGAAAAAGTGATTTTTCCAAACGTTTACATGCGCCGCACCAGTCAGAACCTTGAAAGCTCATCATGATTATCTTTTCATCCGCCGCAGCCAAGGTTTTCGCCGATTCAAAATCAGTTACCCACTTTGATTCCGTTTCCGCTGGAGTTTTAGAAGTCAATGATAAAAGAATGGCCAATGACAAGATTAATCCTGTCGCAATTTGAAATTGTTTCATAATTCTGATTTTAGTACGTTAATACGCTTTGGGTTACTCCGTGGCATAAATTGCATTGACCGCTGTAAATTTTCCCTGTCATTTGTTGTTCAACACCTTGATCATTTACCAATGCCGGTCTCAAACCATTTGAAAAATCTATTGTTTCGGTGGTGTAAAAATTACCAACGGCATCAACTTGTATTGATGCAACGGGTGCTTGTCCGAATTCTTGATAAAGATAAACCATACCTGCAGTACTGTTTCCTGTAACTGATCCAGCCGCACTGAACCATCCTTCGCCACGTCCTTCGGTATAATGACAATTCATACAGTTATCACCATTGAACATGTGGTCGTCATCGATGCTTTCGTCATCTCCGTGTGTACTGATTTGGGTGGAATTGTCTGGTCTAACCCATTTGTCACATCTTACGAGTGTTAACCCTACAATTGCGCAAGCAAATAGTACAAGGGCTTTGGAAAATGAATGTGAAGATTTAATCTTGGTCATATGGAGAAGTGGAGATTAAAATAGGTTAGACAAAGGTTCTTGTTTTAGAACGTTAACAAATGTAAAATTATTTCGTGCTCGCTCAAAATGAACTGAAATTTGAGGTTGAAATTCTTTATTATCTTTAGCCTCTATGCGTAAAAAGCTACATGATATTATTTTTGGAATTAACTCGAAAGCGGGAAGAGCTTTTGATGTAACTCTGTTGATTTTTATACTTGCTTCACTGCTCATTGTGATGTTTGAAAGTGTTCCTGAATGGTTTAGGTTATACGAAGCTCAATTGTTCTATTTGGATTGGATTTTCACCATTGTTTTTTCCATTGAATACCTCATCAGAATTTGGATTTCAGAGAAACCACTTAAGTATATTTTTAGTTGGTGGGGAATCATTGATTTGGTTTCGATTATTCCTACTTTTTTAGAATTATTTGTTTCAGGGTATACTGCGATAAGAGCCGTTAGAGCATTGCGTTTGTTGAGGGTGTTTCGAATTCTTAAACTACCAAGATTCACTAGAGAATCACAAGCACTTGCACATTCATTGAAGGCAAGTTACTACAAGATAATGGTGTTCCTTTTCTTCGTTGTAATGATGATGGTTTTAGCAGGAACATTGATGTATGTTATCGAAGGTGGAGAACATGGATTTGAAAGTATTCCAGCCAGTATTTACTGGGCCATTGTTACAACGACAACTGTCGGGTACGGTGATTTAGTTCCAACGACCGGTTTGGGTAAAATGTTATCGTCTGTAATGATGATTTTGGGTTACGTAATAATCGCCGTTCCTACGGGGTTGATTTCCGTTGAAATGATAAAACACAAGTCGAATGGAAAAGAAGATGATTTGTGCGACGATTGCGGCCATAGAAATCCAAATGGATCTGTTTATTGCAATCAATGCAGTAATAAAATGATGAATGGATAGGTGATTTTTTATTTTTATCCAGCGCTTTTAACTTATTTGGTATGAATAATTCCTGGATCATTTTGATACTATTACTTTCTTCTTTTGCTTGTTCATCTGATTTATCAATTAAGCCAGGGGTGAATAGTTTAACAATTAATGAAGTAGAACAGGAAAGTACATCAACTTCAATAACTGAATCAGAAGTTGTTGAGCCAGAGGGTGATTATATTAAATTTGGAGAGTCATTTGGCATGTGTTCAGGATATTGTTTTTTCGAAATTACTTTTGAAAAATCGAAATGCACCTCGGTCAATAAAGCTTGGGGGGACACCTTGAATAATCCAACAAAAGTAGCTTTAAGTCAATTGGATCTATCGAGATGGAATTCATTGAATTTCTCAATCAATTTTGATCTGTTCTTAAAACTACCTGAAGTTATTGGATGTCCGGATTGTGCCGATGGCGGAGCGAACTGGGTAGAAGTTTCAAAATCGGGAGTTTCTCACAAGATTAAGTTTGAGCACGGCAATCCGCCAAAAGAGCTATTGAATTTCCTAGCACTAGTTAATGGATAAGCATCCAATCCTAAAACAACATAATCTTTCAGTAGGAAAAAGCGCTGTTGGAGTTAGTTTCTATTCTTCAGTGAGCGCTTTTAGTGAGAACGTATAAAAAGTTCCCTCGTCTGTTCTGTCCAATGTGCGTTCCCCTTCCAGTTGTTCCGTCATCGTATCGATAAGTTCCATTCCGAACGATTTTTTAGTATCCGCTTTCCAAGTTCCGTTGTCACTGTATTCCAATGTCAAATAATCCTTGTTTTCAGATGCTGAAACACAAACGTTTATTTCCCCCTCTTTTTTGTTCTCAAATCCATGTTTAATTGAATTTGTAATCAATTCGTTAAACATCAGGGAGATCGGGACAATACTCTTGGAACCTATATGTCGAATGTCCGATTCAACTTTTAATTCTATCGGCATTTTGACGGAATATGTTGAGATCAAATCATTGGTCAAAGACGTCAGATAATTCTTTAAATCAAAATTTGAAATCATATCGCTTTGATACATTTGTTCGTGAATCAACGCCATAGATTTGACTCTGTTAATCGCTTCCGTAAAAGTATCCGCCTGTTCGCCTTTCAACTCAGATGATTGAAGCCGAAGTAAGCTTGTAATGACTTGCAGGTTGTTTTTCACGCGGTGATGAATTTCTTTTAGCATGACTTCCTTTTCACGGTTTTGAACGGAAATAATCTCATTCTGCTTTGTCAATTCAGTATTGGACGTTTTCACAAATCTCTCTGCTTGGTTATTGGCTTTGATGATTTTGGTCAGTAGATAAGCCATGGCCATTCCGACAATGCATGTTTCGATGATAAAATTGGAAATCATCTGCGTATCAAAGTCGGGTAGGGTAAGAATGTTTGATTCGATTTTGAAAATATAATAGAATGTCAATACGGTGAAATGCCCAAGTAAAATGGTAAGTCCCCAAACCCTTCCAAGCATAAAAAATGCAAAAAGAATCACAACCGTACCCCACATTGGTGTTGTGTAGTGAAGAGCCCTTTCAATTGTAAAGAATGCAATGGAAACGAGAAGAAAACTACTTACTGTTGCGAAAATGCAAACGATCTTATATTTCCGTGTTACCTTTAGGATGATTAGGGAAATGAAACCAATTCCGACCTCGATAATATTTGTCAACGAAGAATAATTGTCGTTGTAAAAATTGGCCATTGATACCAACGATAAAAGAACACAGATGGCCAGACACAAGTTCCACGTTAGGTTAAACCTTATGACGTCATAATGATCTGTATAATCAGTGGTTGGCGGTTTGAAGTAGTTCATTCATTCTAAATCTAGTTAAAATAAATGCGTAAAAAAAACTCCCTGCTTTTCAGCAAGGAGTTCCTTTATATAGTGTCGCTCTATTTATCCGAAATACATCGGGAAAATAGAAACGGAAAAAGAACCAACCGTAATCGGTTCTTTATACTCTTTATCGAACTATCTGATTGTTCGAGCGCTGCGCTTTTCGATTTGATTACTCTTCGAATTATCGAATCGGGTAGCTGAGCCTGTCGAAGGCTACATCATCCCTGGCATTCCACCTGGCATTCCACCAGCCATAGCCGCAGATTCATCAATTGGTTCGTCTGTAATTACAACTTCAGTCGTTAATAACATTGAAGCGATAGATGCCGCATTCTCAATAGCGATTCGTGTTACTTTCGTTGGATCAACAACACCTGCAGAATACAAGTTATCGTAAGTCTCAGTTCTTGCATTGTATCCGAAGTCGTCTTTTCCTTCTTTTACCTTCTGAACAATTACCGCTCCTTCACCACCGCAATTGGCAATGATTTGACGCAATGGCTCTTCAACTGCTCTATGAACGATCGCGATTCCAGTAGTTTCGTCCTCGTTTGCTCCTTTAACCTTCTCCATTCCTTCTAAAGCACGAATAAGTGCAATTCCACCACCAGGAACAATTCCTTCCTGTACGGCCGCTCTAGTCGCTGCTAATGCATCGTCAACTCTATCTTTTTTCTCTTTCATTTCAACTTCTGTTGGAGCACCAACATAAAGAACAGCAACACCACCAGCTAATTTAGCCAATCGCTCTTGCATTTTTTCTTTGTCGTAATCCGAAGTTGTAGATTCAATTTGTGCTTTGATTTGTCCAACACGCGACTTAATAGCATCTTTATCTCCAGAGCCATTAACGATTGTCGTGTTGTCCTTGTCGATCTCAACTTTCTCAGCTGACCCCAACATATCCAAAGTTGCTGTTTCCAAAGACAAACCTCTTTCTTCCGAAATAACTTGACCTCCTGTAAGGATAGCGATATCCTCCAACATTGCTTTTCTTCTATCACCAAATCCTGGAGCCTTAACAGCACAGATTTTCAGTGATCCTCTAATTCTGTTCACAACCAATGTCGCCAAAGCTTCACCGTCAACATCCTCAGAAATAATCAACAATGGTTTTCCTGTTTGAGCAACTGGCTCAAGAACTGGAAGTAATTCCTTCATGTTCGAGATCTTCTTATCGTAGATCAAGATCATTGGGTTTTCCATTTCAGTGATCATTTTCTCAGTATTCGTAACGAAGTATGGAGAAAGGTAACCTCTATCGAATTGCATTCCCTCAACAGTTTTAACATCTGTTTCGGTTCCCTTAGCTTCTTCAACTGTGATGACACCATCGTTTCCAACAACGCTCATTGCTTGAGCAATTAAAGCACCGATTGTATCATCATTGTTTGCAGAGATCGTTGCAATCTGCTTGATTTTATCATTGTCAGATCCAACTTCTCTCGAGTTCTTTTTCAAGTTCGCAACAACGTGTGCAACTGCTTTATCGATTCCACGTTTCAAATCCATTGGATTTGCTCCAGCAGCAACGTTTTTCAACCCAGCGCTAATAATCGCTTGAGCCAAAACTGTAGCGGTTGTTGTTCCATCTCCAGCAATATCTGCCGTCTTAGATGCAACTTCTTTTACCATTTGAGCACCCATATTCTCAACAGGATCTTTCAACTCAATTTCTTTTGCAACGGTAACACCATCTTTTGTAATGTGCGGTGCTCCAAACTTTCTTCCAACAACAACATTTCTTCCTTTCGGGCCTAATGTTACTTTAACTGCATTTGCAAGTGCATCAACACCTCTCTTCAAGGCATCTCTAGCTTCTACGTCGAAAAATATTTCTTTTGCCATTCTAAATTCTATTTAAATAATTTGATTTCTTGTCGATTAAACGATTCCGTATACATCAGCTTCACGCATAATCAAATATGTCGTTCCGTCTAACTTAATCTCTGTTGCTGAATACGGTCCGTATAAAACCTCATCACCAACTTTTACCGTCATTGGCTCGTCTGGTTTACCTGGACCAACAGCAACGACTTTTCCGTTCAGAGGTTTCTCTTTTGCCGATTCTGGAATGATAATTCCGCTTGCTGTTTTTTGCTCAGCTGCAACTGGTTCGATAAGAACTCTATCTGCCAATGGTTTGAATGAAATTGCCATATTTTAGTGTTTATTGCGTTTTAAATGTCTATTTCCAAGAGCACGAATTTTATGCCACTTGATGGAGTCGGACAAAATGTAAGTTTTAAGCAAAAAAAATGTCAGTATTGTGACATACTGACATTTCAAATATTTTATAGGAACGGCCTCTACTATTGAGGTGGTGTTTCACCATCTCCTGGAGCAGGTGCTTCTTCTGTTTGTGTTTCTACTGTTGGCGTTATAACATCTGATTTTGACATCAATGTTAAAACGATACTTCCAATACCTACAACAGCTGCAAGTCCCCAAGTCGCCTTGTCAATAAAATCATTTGTTTTTTGAACACCTCCTAATTGCTGTGCTGCACCGAAATCAGAACTTAATCCTCCTCCTTTTGGGTTTTGAATGTATACTACGAACACAAGTAAAACACTTGCCAAAAGAATAATTCCTGTAATAATTGCCATCTATCTATGTATTAATTTTTTTTTCTAAATCCTCAATAAGGTTTGCAAAGAAAATCTTTTTTTCTGGAAATGCCAAGCTTAATTGCTTATAAGCTGAAATTGCCTGTGGATAATTGCCTTGCATGATGTATATTTTGGCCAATGTTTCACTAACAGGAAGCTCGCTCTCCTCTAGGCTCTTCTTGGCTTTCTTGGCAGGTGAGAAGAATTCTGTTTTGGGTTTTTCTACCTCACCAAATAATTCACTCGATGGATCAAATTCAGAAAAATCTTCTACAACTGCATTTATTGCCTCTTTATCAGATGTGTCGCGCTCTGCGTAGTTATTATTGGAATGAAGCCAACCTGTGAAGCTAGAAGCCCCTTGCTCGTATTCAATTGGTTCCTCTTTCGTTTTGCTCAGGTCAACTGAGGATTCTGCGGGAACTATTTTTGTTTGGTCACTTGAAGATTCCTTATTAAAACCGATCGCTTTTTCTTCAGCATCAGTTAAATCATCAAGACGATAATTCGCTGCGTAAACATGATGAAGAATCGATTCCTCTAAATTATCTTGGGGTTCGATCTTCGTTTCTTCAATGATCGATTCTGGCTCAACTTGGACTGATTGTTCAGCCTTTGATTCTTCAACGATTGGTTCAGGTTCAACTTCTGTAACCGATTGTTCAATTTGAGGCTCGAAAACGATTGCTTCAGATTCAGATTCAGATTCAGGTTCAGGTTCAGGTTCAGGTTCGACAATTATTGAATCGTTTTCATGAGTTGGAATTGGATTCTCATCAATCTCTTCTGTTGGTGCTGATTTTTCAATAGGAACAACTTCAACTTCGGATTCTTGAATGATTTCTATCTGCGCTTCAACCGTTTCCGTTGGGATTTGCAACGATTCCGTCTCATCGTGATTTTGAATCAATTCGTACAATTGAACACGATCAGAAATTCGATACGAATGCCGACTGAGTTCTTCTTCAAATCTTGGATCTCCAGCCTTGCTCAATGCTTTGAGGTAGAGAATCGAAAACAATTGGGTGTAAGGGTATTTCGTCGATAATTCCTGTAAAGTTGATAAGTCATCAGGAACCACAAGATTTGGGTTCTGAATACGACTCGATATTTCTACAACGCTCAACATTACCAGTTCGACATCAATTTGTTAATTACATCTTGAACAATTTGCTCGTTCACTTCAGCCAATAATTCGGTTTCAACAACACCAATATCAGTACTTACATCGTAATCTACAAACCGAGTGCTTGTCAATGACATTTGATCTTCTTCCGGCTTGGAAATGAAAATTTCAAATTTAACCGAAATGGACAATCTATTCTGCGCCGAGACATCCCCTTCCTGTAAAGCTACGGGGGAAATTGTGTAACTCATAACTGTTGCCGTAACGTTTAATTCCGCTGAATCAGCATCGTTGTTTATGAGAAGCCGTGAGTTGTTTTGAATTCCATCTCGAACAGATTCTGAAAGTGAGGCGGAATAGCTCAAAGGCGTATTCGCCGCATTATTTTCAAATGAAGTAACGAAGAATGTTTTCCACTCAGGAGGCATAGAACCATCGACAAATGAAACGCTCGTTGGCCAACAGCTTGTTAGCAGGAAAAATAGAGATATGGTAAATAGAATTTTCACTAATCGTTCAAGTTATATTCTTTAATTTTTCGATACAATGTTCGCTCACTGATGCCCAATTCTGAGGCCGCATATTTTCGCTTCCCTTTGTGCTTTGTCAATGCTTTTTTGATCAATTCTCTTTCTGTATCTTCCAAAGAAAGTGATTCCTCAACTTCTTCATGAACTTCGTACGAATCATTGTTTTCCGATTGAGTCGGATGAACAAAAACAGATTCATCAGATTTACTTGGAGGAAGATAGCGCTGTGGAGTCGGTGTAGGTTCGTTAACATCGTCATAAAAACGATTAACGAGACTTGTTTGATCACTGCTAAGCGATTTACTCCCATCTTTCGATAATATCTCCACGACTAGTTTTTTCAAGTCGGTTAAATCCTTCTTCATGTCGAACAAGAACTTATACATCAACTCTCTTTCGTTAATGCTATCTTTCGTTTCACCAATTACCGCAGGTGCGTTGTCTCTTTCTGGCGGTAGGTATTCTTGAAGTAAGCTTGCATCAATCTCACGTTTCGTTTGAATAACGGAAATTTGTTCAACCATATTCTTCAATTGACGAATATTTCCAGGCCAAGAATAACCATTCAATAATTGAACGCTAGCTTCGGTTAATTTAATGCCTGGCATTCTGTATTTATCCGCAAAATCACTTGAGAATTTTCGAAACAACAAGTGAATATCATCTTGTCTGTTTCTTAATGCCGGCAAGGGAATAGGAACGGTACTTAATCTATAAAATAGATCTTCTCTAAATTTGTTGTTTGTAATTGCCGACTGCATATTTTCATTTGTAGCAGCAACCACTCTTACATTTGTCTTAATCACTTTCGAAGATCCTACCCGAATGAATTCTCCTGTTTCTAAAACACGAAGAAGACGGACTTGGGTTTGCATCGGTAACTCAGCAACTTCATCAAGAAAAATAGTTCCCCCATCCGCAACTTCGAAATAACCTTTTCTACTCCCGCTTGCTCCTGTAAAGGCTCCTTTTTCGTGGCCAAACAATTCTGAATCGATTGTCCCTTCTGGAATTGCGCCGCAGTTCACCGCAATATATTCGCCGTGTTTTCTCGAACTTAATTGGTGAATTACCTGTGGAATAATTTCTTTTCCCGTACCACTTTCCCCAGTTACGAGAACCGAAATATCAGTAGGGGCAACTTGTATAGCAACTTCAAGCGCTCGATTCAGTAAAGGAGCATTCCCTATAATTCCAAATCTCTGTTTAACCTGTTGAACTTCCATCAATCGTTACTTTGAAGGTTTTAATACTTCAACAACTTCTCCTTGAAGTGTCGCAGCTGTGCATGTTTTTATCTTCACCAAAACGTATTCATTTTTACCAAAATTGCCTTTTGGAAAAATAACGGTTGTGTTTTGATCGTTTCTTCCAGCAAAATCCTCATCAGATCTTTTCGAAACGCCTTCAACCAAAACCTTATGGATTTGACCAATCGATTTCTTATTGACTTCTAAAGAGTTTGCTTGTTGTATATTAATTATTTCAGTCAATCGAGCACTTTTCACCTTTTCAGGAACACTGTCTTCAAATCTTCTTTCTGCCAATGTCTTAGGCCGTTCGGAATACTTGTACATGTAAGCGAAATCCCATTTAACTTCTCTCATTATTGAAAGTGTATCCTGAAATTCCTCCTCTGTTTCATCACAAAATCCAGTAATAATATCTGTCGAAATCGCACAGTTCGGGATAATCCGATGAATCGATGCAATTCGCTCTAAATACCATTCCCGCGTATATCCACGATTCATTCTTTTCAATACTTCCGTGTTTCCAGATTGAATTGGCAAGTGAATGTAATTGCAAATGTTTTCGTGCTTATTAATCACCTCTAAGACTTCGTCCGTCATGTCTTTCGGATGGGAAGTTGAGAATCGAATTCTTAAATCTGGTGAGATTGCAGCCACCGACTCCATCAGTTGAGCAAAGTTCGTTGTAGGTTTTGTATCGTCTTTGATTTCTCCTTTCGAAGTCATATTCCAACGGTAAGAATCCACATTTTGACCCAACAAAGTAACTTCTCTATATCCTTGTTCGAAAAGAGTTACGCACTCACCATGTATTGTTTCAGGATCTCTAGATCGTTCTCTTCCTCTTGTGAATGGAACAACGCAAAATGAGCACATGTTATCGCAACCTCTCGTAATTGAAACAAAACTTGAAACTCCTTTTGTATCCAATCGAATTGGAGCAATGTCCGCATACGTTTCATCACGTGAAAGCAATACGTTAACCGCTTTCTGTCCACCTTCAACTTCCATTATCAATCCAGGCAAATCTCTATATGCATCTGGACCTGCAACTAAATCGACAAGTTTCTCTTCCTCAAGAAGATTTTTCTTAAGCCGTTCAGCCATGCATCCCAAAATTCCAACAACCAATTCAGGCTGCCTTTGTTTTCGCTTTTTGAAATTTGTGAGTCTCTTTCGAACTCTGGATTCCGCATTCTCTCGAATCGAACATGTGTTGATTAAAACAACATCTGCTTCTTCTACATCGCTAGTTGTGGTATATCCATTTTGACTCATGATTGAAGCCACAACTTCGCTGTCAGCAAAATTCATAGCACAACCATAGCTCTCAACGTACAACTTTTTTGTACCCTTCGAATCCTCTGAAGCAATCAATGTTGCTTCCCCCTGTCGACTTTCATCGATCTCTTTCTCAAGATTAACTCCTTCTTTCATTCTTTTAAATCAGTCTGCAAAGCTACACAAAAATCAAAAAGGTGCCAAAATGGCAGAATTTAATTTATGTTAAAATGTTCCAATCTACCTTTAACCTATGGTTAAAGAATATCAATTCCTAATAGGTCTAAAACATTTTGTTCGACATTTTCGTTGTGTATTGAAATTAAAACATCTTAATTTGCAAAAATCTTTTCGAGCGAGAATTGAATCACACATCTAATAAACTTTTATAACGTATGGCTAAGAATCTAGTTATTGTGGAGTCACCTGCTAAGGCAAAAACCATTGAAGGGTATCTCGGAAAAGATTTCATTGTTAAGTCTAGTTTTGGACATGTTAGAGATTTGGCTAAAAAAGAAGCGATAGACGTTGACAACGATTTCAAACCGAAGTACGAGGTGTCTGAAGATAAGAAACAAGTCGTTGCAGATTTGAAGAAAATCGTCAAGAAAGTTGATACTGTATGGCTTGCGACGGATGAGGACCGTGAAGGAGAAGCTATTTCATGGCACCTATATGAAACATTAGGTCTTGAGAAAAAGATTACGAAAAGAATTGCATTTAACGAGATTACGAAAACAGCAATCTTAAAAGCGATTGAAAGCCCAAGAGAAATTAATAAGGAATTAGTCGATGCGCAACAAGCGCGTAGAATATTAGATAGATTGGTAGGTTTTGAATTGTCTCCAGTTCTTTGGAGAAAAGTTAGACCGAGTTTATCTGCAGGAAGAGTTCAGTCCGTTGCAGTTAAATTAATTGTAGAGAGAGAAAAAGAAATCGGGAAATTTAACGGCGAGACATTCTATAAAGTGAATGGAGTATTTTCTACTGAAAAGGGAAGAATTCGTGCAGATGTTTCTAGACAATTGAAATCGGAAGATGATGTAACGACGTTATTGGATTCTTGTAAAACAGCAAACTTTAAAGTTGATGCAGTTACAATGAAGCCAGCAACTAAAAAACCAGCTGCGCCATTTACAACATCAACTTTACAACAAGAGGCCAGTTTGAAATTGGGATTCTCAGTTTCAAGAACGATGTCTGTAGCTCAACGTTTGTATGAATCAGGTCATATCACATATATGAGAACCGATTCTGTGAACCTTTCAGATACTGCATTGAATGCGGCAAAAGCTGAAATTGAAAAAGCGTACGGACCTGAGTTTTCAAACACAACGAAATACACAACGAAGAATGCAGGAGCTCAAGAGGCTCACGAGGCAATTAGACCTTCAAAGTTTTCTGCTCATAAAGTAAGTGCTGAATCAGATCAAGAAAGATTATACGATCTTATTTGGAAGCGTGCGATATCTTCACAAATGTCGGATGCTCAATTGGAGAGAACGACTATCAAATTGAATGCTGATGGAGTAGCAGATACTTTTCAAGCGAAAGGTGAAGTGATCAAATTCGAAGGTTTTTTAAAGGTATATCTTGAAAGTACAATCGGAGATGACGATGATGAAGACAGCTTCCAATCAGGGTTGTTGCCAGCAGTTGCTCAAGGTGATTTAGTTGATCAAGATGAAATTAAAGCGACACAAAGATTTTCTAGACCTCCAGCAAGATACGTTGAAGCTGCATTGGTAAAGAAATTGGAAAGCCTTGGAATTGGTAGACCGTCAACTTATGCTCCAACGATTACAACAATCCAAAAAAGAGGATATGTTGAGAAACCAGAAAGAGATGGTGTTGAAAGAAAATACAGCCAATGGATTTTAGTTAGTGGTTCAGTTGATAGAACGGAACTTTCTGAAATTACAGGTAAAGAGAAAAATAAATTAGCCCCAACTGATATCGGAGTTGTAGTTACTGATTTTTTATCAGAGCATTTCGGTCAGATTATGGATTATAACTTCACAGCGCAAGTTGAGAAGGAATTTGATGAGATCGCCAAAGGAATGATGCAATGGACGAGTATGTTGAAGGAGTTTTATACACCTTTCCACAATAGCGTTGAGGATACATTGGAAAATTCTGAAAGAGCAACAGGAGAAAGAGAAATTGGAATGCATCCTGAATCGAAAAGGAGAATAATTGCAAGAATTGGAAAGTTCGGACCAATGATTCAAGTTGGTGACGAACAAGTTGACGGAGAAAAACCGCAATTCGCATCTTTGAGAGTAGGTCAATCTATTAATTCGATCACTTTAGATGAAGCACTTGAGTTGTTCCAATTCCCAAAAAATCTTGGAGAGTTTGAATCTTTAGAAGTGATTGTTGCTCTCGGAAGATTTGGACCGTATGTTAAACACAACGATGTCTTCGTTTCTATTCCTAAAGGAGAAGATATTGGTGAAGTTGATTTGACAAGAGCCATCGAATTGATAAAAGAAAAGCAAGAAGCTGATGCGCCTATTGCAGAGTATGAAGGATTGCCAGTTCAGAAAGGAACAGGAAGATTCGGACCTTTTATCAAATGGAACGAAATGTTCATCAATGTCAATAAAAAATACGATTTCGATAATTTATCTCAAGATGATGTTGTTGAATTGATTGAAGTTAAAAAGCAGAAAGAGATTGATAAAATGATTCACAACTGGGAAGCTGAAGGGATATCTGTTCAGAAGGCGCGTTGGGGAAGGTTCAATATCGTTAAGGGTAAAACAAAGATCGAGTTGCCTAAAACGTTTGATGTTGAAGCTTTAACGCTCGAGAAAGTTATTGAAATGATTGAAGCAAAAAAACCTGCAAAGAAAAAAGCAACGAAGAAAAAAGCTGTCAAGAAAAAGGTTGCCAAGAAAAAGTAACCCGAGTTTTCAACTTTCGTTCATGTAAAGATTATTTCGAATGGGATAATCTCGTGTATTATTTCATCTAATTTTGATTAAAGTCAAGATTGCATGAAAGACATTTCTATTTATTTCAAACCGATTTCCGAAATCTCCAATTCAACCGGAGATCTAGCGAGTGATTCTCATATCCATAACGATGGTGGCTTTCCAGAGCTTAATGATCCGGGTATTGCCATTATTTATGTTCCTGAAAATCGAAAAAGTGAATCGGGACTAAGTGGAAGTGATGAAAGTTTCAGAGAGGAATTCTACAACTTTAATCGCGGAGATAAATGGAATTTCTCAATTTATGATTTAGGAACAATCGCTCCGGGAGAATCAGTTGAGGATACTTATTTTGCACTTTCACAAGTTGTTAGTGAGTTGGTGAAGGCCAATATTACTCCAATTGTCATTGGAGGAAGTCAAGACTTAATTGTTTCTAGTTATAAAGGGTTTGAAAAGCTCGAGCAAATGATTAACATTTGCTCAATTGATAGTTCGCTGGATGTTGGAGAGCCGAGCGATGAAGTTAAATCAAATGGATACGTAAGTCATCTTTTGATGCAACGTCCTTGCTATTTGTTTAATTACGCAAACATAGGCATGCAGCGATTGATGGTCCCAGCAAATGAAGTTGATTTGTTTGATAAATTATTCTTTGACATTTGTCGATTGGGAGCATTCAATTCAGATTTTAGAATTGCCGAGCCCTATTTGAGAAATTCAGACTTGTTGTCCGTCGATTTTAAAAGCATCAAAAACAGTGATTCTGACAGCCTTCATTATAAGAACGCAAACGGATTTAAGTCGGATCAGATATGTCAAATCATGAAGTATGCAGGAATGAGTGATAAGATGTCCTGTGTCAATATTTTGGACATTCATCCCGAACAATCCCGATCGGCATCAAATTTATTAGCACAAATGATTTGGTATTTCGCGGATGGTGTTGCTCAAAGAGTAGGGGATTTCCCTATCGGTAATAAGTTGAATTACAAGAAGTTTCATGTAGGTCTAGAAGACTTTGAAGAAGATTTGGTCTTTTATAAAAGTGATAAATCGGCGCGTTGGTGGCTAGAGGTGTCCTACCCAACTGGAGAAGGTTTGAAATACGACCGACATCACCTAGTTCCTTGCAATCAATCAGATTATGATAATGCTTTGAAAAATCAAATCCCGAATTTGTGGTGGAAAACCCTGCAAAAACTGACATAGTCTTAAGAAGTGTGTTAATATCCTAGCGACTTGACAGGTGGATTCATTAATTTTTGAACATTGCCGTTAAAAAGTTCTCTATATCAATAAAAATAGTTATTTTAGTCGCTTGAATGGGGGAGGTCTGCTTTCTTTTAAAGGCCCGCTAACCCCAAGAAAACAAAGTTATTTATGAAAAAAAGACTACTTGTTTTATCTTTAATTGCGTGTGCTATAGGCGGTAATGCGACTGCACAGCAAGACAGAGCGATGACTCACTTCATGTATGAGAAGATGAGCGTAAATCCCGCTGCAACTGGGATTAATTTTCTTGATGGATTCTGTGGAACTTCGATTTACAGGAATCAATGGGATAAAGTTAATGGAGCTCCGAACTCAGTAGTACTGAACGTTGAGGGGAATATTGACAGATATATGAGTAATACCGGAGTTGGTATTGCCTTCTATCACGATGCAGTTGGTTACACAAGACAGAATACAGCTGTGCTTAACTTTGCGCATCACTTTCAATTGGGCGGTATCGGTCAATTAGGTGTTGGGTTTGGTGTTGGTATTACGAGTTTAGGAATCAACGGAGATAAATGGGTGCCGCCGGTTACTCTGAATGACCCTTCTCTTCCACAGACTTTTTCTAAAACTAAATTTGATGCAAACTTCGGGTTTTACTTTAAGGCAAATGCTGGTTATTACGTTGGTTTATCATCAACGCACATTCCTGGTTCTACCTTTCAAGATGATATCCTTACGCCAGCAGGTTTGTCATCGGCAAGACATTATTATTTAATGGGGGGACATACAATTTCTGATATTGTTAATAATGATGATCTTGAAATGAATTTGTTTGTTAGAACTGATTTGATTAAAACTTCATTTGACTTGAACGTAAGATACTTCTGGAACAATATGCTTTATGGTGGACTTACATATAGAATGTCTGACGCAGTTGGTATAATGGCAGGAGCAAATGTTCTTAACTTAATGAATGGTGGTGATTCGCGTGCTCGTGATCCACAATTAACTGTTGGTTATTCATATGATATCTCAGTTCACAGATTGTCTACTATTTCAACTGGTTCACACGAGATGTTCGTTAAGTATTGTTACTTCTTACCGCCAGTTCCGATTTCAAAATCGAAGCATCCTAGATGGCTATAGAATTATTTGTAAAAAAAAATGTAACCAAATCAGTGAATGTTCCGTTATATCGAAACACATAGATCCTGTAATTCGTTAATAAAGATATCCGGAAGATTTAAAAAGAGGTAGAATGAAAAAACTTTTGTTATTTACTATAGTTGCTGCGACATTAGCTTCGTGTAGTACAAGGTCAGGACATTTGGAAGGTGCATATGGAAGAACACCATACCATCCAGAAGTCCCTCTAGGAATGATATACATCCCTTCTGGTGGTTTCACTATGGGGCAAAATGATGGTGACGTTCCTTTCCTTCATCAAACCAGAGCTAAGACTGTTTCTGTTCAAGCATTTTACATGGACCAGACAGAGATTTCGAACAATGAGTACCGCCAATTCGTTCAGTGGGTTCGTGACTCAATTGCAAGAGAGAAAATCTACATCGGTTTGGATGAAGATGAAGATGCTAGTCGATGGATTAATTATTCTGAATATTACTTCAGTGAAGGTGATTTAGAATATGTTGATTTTGATGGAGCTGATAGAGATATCAATCGTGAAATTTTCAGCTTAAACTGGGACCGTAGGTTTTACTACGGAGATCCTGATTTAGTGCCTCTTTTGGCGGATATGTATTATCCACAACCTGAGCGTTTCTATAAGCGAAGAGAGTTTGATACACGTAAATTGGTATTTACATATTACTGGATTGATTATGTTGAAGCGGCAAAAAGAGGTCGTATTAATATAACACCTAATGCTTTTGATAAGGATGGTGTTAAATTAGTTCCAGAACACAGAGAATTGGATACTCCTCCTCATCCATTTACTGAAGAGCCTCAAGGTCAAGATTTGAACTTGTCTCAAGGTGTTGCCGGTGAAGGGTCAATTAATAAGAAAGGTCAGAGTAATGCAATTCGTGGACATGCAAACCGTCAACGTTTCATTATTGATGAGAAAATAAACGTTTATCCAGATACACTGTGTTGGGTACGTGATTTTACCTACTCGTTCCATGACCCAATGACAAACATGTATTTCTGGCATCCAGCATACGATAACTATCCAGTTGTTGGTGTAACTTGGACTCAAGCAAAAGCATTCTCAATTTGGAGAACTCAATTGTTGAATTCATGGTTGGTTGAAATGGGAGACTTATTTGTCAATGATTTCCGTTTACCAACTGAAGCAGAATGGGAAAGAGCATCTAGAGGTGATTTAGAATTGTCACAATACCCTTGGGGTGGTCCTTATATCAGAAATGAATCAGGTTGTTTCCTTGGGAACTTTAAGCCGATGAGAGGTAGATATTTTGAAGATGGTGGTTTTCATTCGGTTAAAGTATTCTCTTACAATCCAAATGGATGGGGTCTTTACTGTATGGCCGGAAACGTTTCTGAGTGGTGTGAAACTGCTTTCGACGAGTCAATGTATGAATTCTCTCATGATTTGAATACTGATTATAGATACAACGCAATGGATTGGGATCCGCCATCAATGAAACGTAAAGTTTTAAGAGGAGGTTCTTGGAAAGATATTGGATATTACTTGAGAAACTCAACTCGAACATTCGAGTATCAAGATACAGCTAAGTCATACATTGGATACAGAAATGTAATGACACACCTAGGACGTGGAGGTCGTGACTTCACGAAAGAAGGTGGCGAAGAAATTCGAAGCGATATTCAACTTCGCTAGAATAAGTAAAACAACAAACTAAGTAGTAAATTTTTTTAAACCAAAAAAAACAAGGAAAACTATGAAACCAGGAAGTAAAGCATGGAAAAATTTTATGGCGAAGCTGTATGGAATTGGAGCAGCAATCGTTATTATGGGAGCATTATTTAAAATTATGCACTGGCCCTTTGCAGGTCCAATGCTTGTAGTAGGTCTTAGTACTGAGGCAGTAATTTTCTTTTTCTCCGCATTCGAACCAATTCACGAAGATCCAAATTGGGAATTAGTTTACCCAGAGTTGGCTTTAGGTCATTCTGATGATTTAGATCACGATAATCTTCCTGCAGGAGGTCGTGGTGGAAATGGAATCACTGACCAATTAGATAAAATGTTGGAAGAGGCTAAAATCGATGGTGAATTGTTAGAACGTCTTGGTGACGGAATGAGACACTTAGGTGAAAACGCTGCACAATTGAAAGGTGTAACTTCAGCAGCTGCTGCAACTGATTCTTATGTTGATAGTTTACAAGCAGCATCTGATAAAGTATCTTCTTTGTCTGAAGCTTATGAAAGAGCGTCTGTTTCTATCTCAGGAATGACTTCTTCTCAAGCAGAAGGTGAATCATTCGGTGAGCAAATGCAGAAAGTATCTAAAAATCTTTCAGCGTTGAACAATGTTTACGAATTACAATTGAAAGGATCTTCTGCTCATTTAGAAGCAACAGAGAAATTCCAAGGACAAGTAACTGATATGATGGGCAATCTTGCTGCATCTGTAGAAGATACACGTTTGTACAAAGAAAACATGTCAATGTTGTCTAAGAACTTAACTGATCTTAACTCTGTATACGGAAATATGTTACAAGCTATGACAATTACTAAATAGGTTCGCCCTATTAAGTAATTGCATTAAATGAATTGTTAACCAATTAAAATTTAATTATCATGGCAGGAGGAAAAGAAACCCCTAGACAGAAGATGATCGGGATGATGTACCTTGTACTCACCGCTCTTCTAGCACTTAACGTGTCTAAATCTATCCTTGATGCATTTGTTGC
>JAWUWJ010000096.1:0-14975 GCA_034111925.1 Crocinitomicaceae bacterium | reverse complement strand
CACTCCTTGAAGGAGCGCAGAATACACCCGGTAATCTTAATTGATTACTGGGTTTTTTGCTTTTAAGAGCTTTGTATTTGACGAGGGATTAGATTTCTTGTCTCCGAAAATCCTGGAACTCCTGATAGAAACACAAAAAAGCTCTTTCTTTTTAGAACTTAACATTCGCTTTCAGTTAAACATCACTCAACATAAAAAGTAAAACTTCCTACAAATATTTTCGCGTTTTTAACTTCCTCATTTTCTGTATTCAATTCTGTATCTCCTGTGATATTTGAAGTCATATCATCATAATTGACATCCAAAATAACTGTAACCGGACAATCCGCCAGTTTCGTGTTTTGCTCGACAAAAACCCCTCCAGCATAATCCCATCCAAATCCTGAAAAACGAATGTCACTTCCATTCCAAGCGACCAACTCCGCCAAAGTCATACCAAGGCTTATCCCACATTCTGAGTCCAAACTTTGAATTCCTAGAACTTCAAAGTTCTCATCGTATTTATAATGGCTTGCCTCGACAAAACTTAAACTGCCATCTTCATCCCATAAATATTTGACTTCATGAGTTGTCGCAGGATTCGTTACAATAGTATGTTTATATGTCACCTCTCCTTCTTGATAGGATGAACTACCCTCTTTCATGTTGTCAGCGCCGAACGTTGCTTCTATCAATTCTATGTTGTTAAGCTTGGCGTAATCTTCAAAAGTTATGGCAGCCAACTTTAGCTTCGTTACTTCTGCTGAAGGCTCTCCATTGTCTTCGTCCTGAAGAACTGTCTCTTCAGTAGGATTTTGATCTTCATTTTCATCCGTGGCTTGATTGCTTGGGCTTGAACAAGCAGCCAACATTCCTAGCAAGCTGAAGGTTATAAAAAGTCTTTTTTTCATTTGCATGATTTATTCGTGAAAATACACATTCTAATTTTCAGTTGATTATTCTGGAATCGCAATGATAGCGTGAAGCTCTATTCATTTGAATCAAAACGACATTCTTTCGAAATACACGAAACATGAAGATTACTAATTTTTTAATTACCTTGGTAACTAATTGATTTTACTATGGAAAAGAAAATAGCTCAAAAAATGCCTTACGTCATGGAAGTTGAACCTGGGACTTATGCATGGTGTTCATGCGGACATTCATCCAATCAACCTTATTGCGACGGCTCTCATCAAGGATCTGATATGGCTCCAACTATTGAACAAGTAACCGAAAAAAAGACCGTGGCTTGGTGTGGATGTAAAGCTTCTGCAAACGCTCCGTTCTGCGATGGTGCTCATGCAAAATTGTAATTGGAAAACCTTCCTCATAAAAAAGCGATTTAACGATCGCTTTTTTTGTTTCAATACGCTTCCTTCAAAACCTTAAGTGATTCGCTTAAAACCACGTAAAATTACGTGGTTGGGCATGTTTCCCTTTCTATAAGCCTTATAACATGAAGTATTTATACTCAATGTTTTGGAATATATACCTGAAATGAAGCATTATTCTGTTTAAAACAAAAAAGGGTTGTAAATTGTAATAAGAAACCAGCCTAATTCTACGATGATAAAGATTGCTATCGCTGAAGACCACGAAATATTCGCCAATTTAATGGCCGAATCCCTTGAAGAGGAACCTCAGTTTCAAGTTAAAATTAATGCCCAAAATGGTCAAGACCTTCTTAATCAATTGGAGAATCAAGATATAGACGTTATCATTCTTGATTTAGACATGCCGATTCTAGATGGACGAGACGCCCTTTCGATCATACGCAAAAAATATGTTGATACTATAAAGATCATTATTCTCAGCATGCACTATGAGGAGCTTTACATCCGTAAGTACTTAAAGTCAGGTGCGAATGCCTATTTGGGTAAAGGTTGTCATTACGAAACGCTTGTTGAGTGTATAGAAGAGGTCCATTCATCTGGAATATTTTTCCATGATAAAGTTTCTCCTAAATTAATTGAAGAACTCCTCAATGATGAATCGACCATCTTTAGAGTCTTGAAAGGTGAACCCCTCTCTAAAGCTGAAATTCAAGTTTTAAAATTACTTTGTCGAGGCCATTCCTCTACCAAAATTGCTGAATTATTAGGCCGTAGCTCAAGAACGATTGATAATCATCGCTATCGTATGATGAAAAAACTCGGGATCCATAACAGCATGGAATTAATGGAATACGCTATCGTTCACAAATACCACGAACCTTCACTTTAGGTTCATTTTCTTTCATTTTTAAGTCTCTATTTACAGCAGTGATAATCTATAAATCAAGTAAGTAAGTAGAACCCCCTATAAAACCACGTAAAAATACGTGGTTTTTTCTAAAATATCTTCTCTAAATTGCATCAGTAGTTCTACTCCCTGCACGTTTTTAATTGTTTAGGCGTTAATGATAGCCTAAGCATAAATTATTGTTGTATCAATTACTAAGAAGATGACCTCTCTAGCTCAAAAAGTAAAAATATTAATCGTGGATGACCACCTGATGTCTCGACAAGGCATGAAGGACATGCTCCGCGAGCAAAATCAAATTGATCCAATAATTTCAGAAGCCGAAAACGGTGCCGAAGCTATAAACCTAATATCAAAAGAACCCTTCGACCTTGTTTTACTTGACCTCGAAATGCCAAAGATGGATGGCTTCTCCACTTTAAGCGCACTCCGTGAGAATGGCAATGAAACGGCAATTATCATTTTTAGTTTTCACTCGGAAGAGCTCTTGATCCAAAGAATTCTAGATGAAGGAGCCAATGGATATATATCAAAAGGGGTAAATGTTGAAGGTTTAGTCATTGGAATTACGCGGGTGCTAAACGGCGAAACCTATTTTGAAGGAATTGACCAGCATAGAGCTTCCTTCGATTCTGAGCTAGACAAAGAATTGACCAAGCGAGAATTGCAGGTCCTTAAGTTAATTGCGGAAGAATCAACCAATTTAGAAATTGCAGAATCCTTATGCATAAGTGTTCGAACTGTTGAGGGCCACAAGAAAAATTTAACGGATAAACTCAACGTTAAAGGGAGTGTTGGACTTACAAAGTACGCGCTGAAATACGGTATTGCTAAAAATGCATAACTCAATGCAATGACACTATTCCTCTATTAATTTAATATCTTTGAGTTATATGAAAGCCCTTTTTACCACATTCTGCCTTCTTGTTTCAATCTTCGGTTTTGGCCAAGACACAACAGATATTTACGTAATCAATAAAACAAATCGTCTTGTAGCTATGCAAACCGATTCGTATGCTTTTATCTATCGAGACTTAAAATCCTTGAAGCAAATCCAATCATTTGATTTTGAAACCAAAGCAGATCTTCTCAAATTTTTCAAGCTTTGCCAAAAAGCATTGGATAAAGACCAGACCACTATTACTGCCGACTATAATGTGAGTCGTAATAGATTGAGTAAAAACGTTGTTCGCATTCAAAATAAGGAGGGTGGATATGTTCTTCTTTCGTATACTACTTTGGACCACATGCGAAGTGCTCTCGAACGAGAAGAATAGTCTGTTATTTTCAATTCCTTCTTATGTGATAGGTTGTATTGTGTCCTTGTGGCTAACGTTTTCACAAAAGCAACACCCTCTGCATTCACCTGACCATTAAGGGTTTAAGTGCAAATAAATTGCGTTTACAAATGCAATTTATTTTTTTGGCACGCTGTTTGAATTACCCTCATCAAACAACTTAAAACTTTAGACCATGGAAAATTCAGCACAAAAAAACGAGGCGGTTCAATTGATGTTATCAGGTTCACTTGAAGAATACATCACATTCCTTAAAGCGTCTACTTTTAAAAGAAAATAGGATATACTTTAATCACTTAAATATAGCAAGGAAAAGAGTCTCATGTCGTTTCGGTCTAACCGAGTCGATAGAGGCTCTTTTTTCGTTTAAGATTCCAAGGGGCAATAAATAGCCGAATTGGAAAGAAGTAACGAAGTCCTTAACTTAGATCTTATTATGAATCGAATTAAAAATAGTTTATTGGCCGCTCTGGTTGCGTCATTTTTTACGTTAACGGCCACTGCACAAACGGATTCTACTCAAGCCGTAGAAAACGTTGAGCAAACGGAAATCAATTGGATGTCTTTCGAAGAAGCATTTGAATTGAATAAAACCGCTCCGAAAAAATGGATGGTAGATGTTTCAACATCATGGTGCGGTTGGTGCAAAAAAATGGACGCATCAACATTTGCAGACCCAATAATTACTAAATACTTAAATGAAAACTACTACGCGATTCGATTGGATGGCGAAGAAAAAGCGGACATTGTTCTGGATGATGCAACATTCAAGTTTGTTGCAAATGGACGCCGAGGCTACAATGAACTTCCAGCCAAACTAATGGGTGGAAAAATGAGCTACCCTACAATTGTCTTCATGAGTCCTGAAGTGCAGGTTTACCAATCTCTTCCAGGGTACAAAACGAAGGAAGCGCTTTTGCCGATCCTTCAATTCATCAATGGTTTTGAAGCCAATCCTGATGTATCATGGGAACAGTTTAACGAGGCCTTTACTTCTCCATACACGGTAGAGTAAACCTTTGACCAACTTCCCTTTCTTTTTATCCTGATTATCTCTATTTTAGCGATGATTCATGCGCTTTCTACAGAAAAATTCTTTAACTAAAATCACAGGTGCATTCATCCTGTTTGCGATTGTGTTTACAATTGTTTCACAAGAACAGTGGAACAAAGACAACGGAGTTATAGCTGCCGACGCAAGAGGGTATTACGCCTATCTGCCTGCCCTTTTTATTCACAATGATCTCAAATTTGAAAACTACGAAGATTACAAAATTGATAAGAGGTATGAGGTTTGGGTAATGGAAGACGAAAGTGGAACGAAATATATAAAGTTCACTTGTGGAATGTCAATCATGTATAGCCCCTTCTTTCTGATTTCTCATGGACTTGCAGAATCACTCGGTGAAGAGGCCAATGGATTCAGTTATCCTTATAAGATAGGCTTGGTTGTAAGCTCCATTTTTTACCTCTTTATAGCGCTGCTATTCTTAAGTAAACTTCTACTCCGATACTTTGAAGACAGGGTGGTTTCAATTTGTCTGTTGATCCTATTTCTCGCAACCAATCTCTACGTATTCGAGACAGAGTTTATGACTCAATCCCACGGGTATAGTTTTGCCCTGCTAACAGTTTTCATGTACAGTTGCGTGAAATGGTTAGATGCACCCAAAATTAAATGGGCTATTTGGATGGGAATTACGGGCGGTTTAATGTTCCTAATTCGCCCAATCGATATTATTTTCCTAACGTTTATCCTATTGTTCAACATTAAATCTCTTAAAGACTTAACGGAGCGTTTCAAGTTGATTTGGACATATAAATTGCAGGCCCTTCTCTTTCTCGGTCTCTTTCTGTTAATGATTGCTCCCCAACTGCTTTATTACAAGCACATCTTCGGAAGTTTTATCTATTACTCTTACACCAAAGAGGGCTTTTTCTTCTTAAGTCCGCACCTCTTTGATACCGTTTTCAGCTATCGGAATGGTTGGTTGGTGTACAGCCCCGTCATGATTCTCTCTCTGATTGGTTTCTTTTTTGTCAAACGCTATTCCAAAGAATTTTCATGGTTTTCACCTCTTGCCTTTTTGATCTACTTTTATTTGATTTCAGCCTGGTGGTGCTGGTGGTACGCTGGTTTTGGGAACAGAGCTTTTATAAATCTGTATCCTATTTTAGCTATTCCACTGTGCGCATTCATTTCTTTCGCTCTAAGTAAGAAGTTGTTTGTTAGGGTTGGGCTAAATGTTCTCGTTCTATCCTTTATTGTTTTAAACGTTTTCCAATCGTATCAATTCAAACAAAGAATTATTCACTGGGGCAGCATGACGAAAGACGCTTACTGGGATGCTTTTGGTCGAACAAAGAACTCTCAACTGCAAGTGCTCTACTTGCGCCAACCTGATTTACTAGAAGCTCAAAAAGGAAAAAATATCGTGAGTGTCCCTGTGGTTAAAACATTAAGTTCATTCAAGAATAGTTTCGAACATGTAAAGCCATCAGATTCCTCATATTACCCGTATTTAAAGGCCAATCAAGGTTATTCGAGCAATAAAGCGTTGCATTTTAAAAAAGGCATTCCCTTTATGATGAAAACAGAAGTTACTGTTCCAAAAAACACAACACATGTCTTCATTACGTGCAAAATCAAAAGGACTGGTGAAGTTATAGCTGTCCTTGACGGAAAAGAGAAAATGCCTTACTATTTTGTATCTGAAGATATCGTGAACTTCGATAAAGGGTGGGAAGAATTGAAATTATTCGCCCCTTTTCCGAATATGAACAAGTCTCAGCTCCTATACTTCTATCTCGCTAATAAAAGCATGGCAGAAATTGACATTGATGATCTTGAAGTTAAATTTCTCAGTCTGAGTTACAAAAAAGTAGAGCAGTAGAAAACTTAAGGCCGTCCCAATAACAGTTCCTAGTGACTTTTACCCATTCATGCAAGATAAGGTAACGTTTTTCATACTCCCTTTCTTTTCACCCCGATTATCTCTAAATTAGCAATCAATCATGGGCTTTCTAAAAACAAATTCAATAACAAAAATTACAGGTGCCTTTCTTCTATTGGCGATTGTATTTACAATTGTTTCACAAGAAAAATGGAATAAGAACAACGCAGTAATTAGTTCTGATGTCAGAGGTTATTATGCCTATTTACCTGCCCTTTTTATTCACAACGATCTCAAATTCGAGAACCTTGAAGATTATAAGATTGAAAAGGGGTATGAGGTTTGGGTAATGCAGGAGGAAAGTGGAACGAAATTCATCAAGTTCACTTGCGGAATGTCAATTATGTACTCTCCATTCTTCCTTGTTTCTCATGCACTCGCTGAACCTGCAGGGGCTAAAGCAGACGGGTTTAGTTATCCCTATAAAATAGGATTGATCGCTAGCTCCATTTTCTACCTATTTATTGCGGTCATATTCCTTAGTAAATTTTTACTCCGTTACTTCGAGGACAGAACCGTTTCTATCTGCCTACTAATCTTATTCCTAGGTACAAACCTCTTTGAATTCGAAACAGGGTTGTTAACACAATCACATGCATATAGTTTTGCATTGCTTAGCGTTTTCATGTTCAGCTCTGTCAAATGGCTCGATGACCCAAGGTATAAATGGGCGATTTGGATGGGAATTACTGGCGGCTTGATGTTTCTTATTCGCCCGATCGACATCTTGTTTCTATCCTTTATTTTATTGTTCAATGTCAATTCAGTCAAGGGCTTGGTCGGTCGATTCAAATTGATTTGGAACTATAAAACGCAGGCTTTTGTTTTTCTGGGGTTTTTCCTGCTGATGATCCTGCCTCAACTCCTCTACTTCAAGCACATCTTCGGAAGTTTTATCTATTATTCTTACAGCAAAGAAGGCTTTTTCTTTCTTCAACCGCATTTGTTTGATTCGGTTTTCAGTTATCGAAACGGTTGGCTTGTTTATAGCCCGATTATGCTTCTCTCACTTGTTGGCTTCTTCTTTATCAAAAGGTATTCAAAGCAATTTTTGTGGTTTTCTCCATTTGCTTTTTTAGTCTATTTCTATGTGATTTCATCGTGGTGGTGCTGGTGGTATGTAGGGTTTGGAAATCGAGCATTTATAAATGCCTACCCGGTTTTGGCGATTCCACTGTGCGCATTTATTTCTTACGCCTTAGGAAAAAAAATTGCTGTTCGAATAGGGTTAAATGTTCTGGTTCTAACTCTTATTGTATTCAATATATTTCAAACGTATCAATACGAAAAAGGAATTATCCATTGGGGCTTTATGTCCAAAGATTCGTATTGGCATTCCTTTGGAAGGACAAAAACTTCGCAGATAGCAGGGCTGTATTTGGCACCACCTCATTTGGACAAAGCCCTTTTGGGAAGGGACGTGGTCAGTGTGAGTGCTATCGATACTTTGTATTCCTCCAGAAATGGATTCGAGAAACTAAAACCGGAGTCCTTATACTTTCCGTTTATCCAAAACAAGGAAAGCTTTAATGGGAAAAAGGCCTTGTTTTTTAGAGATCAACCCTTTGCAATGAAGAAAGTGTTCAGTGTTCCGAAGGGTACAAATAATGTCTATATTTCTGGGTGGGTGAAAACCGATAGTGAATTGAGAATCGTTTTAACCGGAGAAGGTAAAGTTCCTTTTTATAAGGCTTCAGATCAAATTGAGGAAAGTGAAGGTGGTTGGGAAAAACTCCATTTACTGGCCAAACTGCCAAAAGATGTTACATATGATAGTCTAACTTACTATGTTTGGAACGAAGAGCAAGGAAGCTATCACATCGACAATATTGAACTCTATTGTTTTGATATTTCGGTTGAATTCATAGAGCGTTAGTCAATAAAAAAGCGCGCAATACCAATCTATTGCTTCAACAGTTTCACAACTCTTTGATCCGAAGCACTTCCAACTTGAATCATATATTTTCCTTCAGAAAAAGTGAGAAATCAGCTCCACACATCATCAACCTACCTTACGCATTAATAACGGTATTAATACATTCCGCTAATATCCTCTCCTTTTTTCTTTTTCGTTGCTAAATTAAACCCGAGAACCGCATCACTTTCCCATTTCAACTTCCAATCTTTATTTAATTTTGCCATTTGTTGTCCATAAATATCTTTCATGTACCAACCTGCGCCATTAGATTTACCTGATTTCGATAGCGTTCGTTTTTGATTGTAATAAACATCATCGGCTCTTAGTTCTGCTCTTTTAACCCATGGGTCAACAATAGTCTGATCTGCAGGTGTGTCTTTATTTTCGTCATCAAAAGCAATACCATAGGTATGCCCCGATTGCTGTTCGATTCCAATACTTCCTCCCGTGCCTGCTGCTCTCATTTCCAAATAAGCCATCATTCCAAACTCATCACAATTTGCTGATTTCAACTCATAGGCCATCGTAGCTTTCTTTTCAAGCCCTAAATCTGACCAAAATCCTTCTCCCTCTCCAGCGGAAAGAGCCAAGAACCTTCCTAAAGTAACATTAGCAAAACTTGTTCCTCCTGTTTTTAATACTCCTTCTGTTCTATTTCCAGGCTCCACCCCATAAGTATTTCTAATTGTGTTTACAGCTTGCTTTGCCTCATTAACATAGGATTTCAATTGAATGGCTTCCTGTTGGTTCGTAGTATCAGCAGAGTTGTGGCTCGCCGTTTCTCGGAACTTTCTTTGTGCAATAACATTCGTCCCATTGTTAATAAGTCCATAATAAGAGCTGTCCCCTTTCTTTGTTCGTGAAGCACCTCCAAGTGCTTGTTTTTTATTGCGTTTGGGCTCTTTCAATTGATACATACTCACTTTGAATTTAGTTTTAGCTAAATATCAAGAATTTAATCTCAACAGAAGTACAACCATGTTCCGAATATTTATACCTATGTTCTTTTTTCGGTCTGTTTTTCAAATTGCTTCAAACGAAAGGTATCTCGTTAATTTAGAAAACAATAGTAAATTCTGACATTGATCATTTATAAGAATTTCATTGAGCGAACAATTAAATACATTTTTTGTTTCGGTATTCGAAATCATTTTAAACCTTTGCAACTAATGATTACAATTGAACTAGCCAATAACGATTTATTAAGCGCCACCGAATTGAATAGAATGTATTCTCTTTTGATTCATGCATACGCAATTACGGAAAAGGAAATTTGGGGAGACAACTACAGCCGTCTTTCACTGGAAGAGTTTAAGGTCTTAATTGCCGCAAATGAAGTTTATTTAGCGCGTCTTGAAAATGAAATTGTTGGGAGTATTCACGTTTCTCGATTGGACGACGAATCTTTCAATTTCGGACTATTAAGTGCTGATTTTAACCGAAAAGGACTCGGAATTGGACGAAAACTGATAGAAATGGCCGAAAAACATGCAGTTTCCAATAATGCCGCGTTCATGAAAATCGAGATTTTGCGCCCTTCAAATGTTGACTTGCCGCAGAAAAGACAATTGGATGAATGGTACAGAAGACAAGGCTATATTTTCTTGAACTCCATGAGTTTTGTTGAACGTAAACCAGACAAAGCAGAAAAGGCCTTGGCTTTAATTACGCCTTCTCAATTCGACTGTTACGAAAAAGCGTTGGCCTAACTAATTTCAAAAATTTCCTTTACGTTCGCTCTAATTTTTACGCAAAGCTGATCTGTGGGCAAATCATTATCGTCTTTTCCGAAAGGTTCTTCGATTTCCTCCGCCAAGACTTCCATCGAAACCAAAACGTAGAACAAGAACATTGCGATTATGACCGAATAATACCCAAACGAAGGGATAAACGCCAATGGAATTGTTGTAACAAAAATGAAGATAAACTTCTTTAAAAAGAGGCTGTACGAAAATGGAATGGGTGTGTTTCTAATTCGCTCACAAGCCCCAAGACTGTCCAGTAGAGCGTTTAGGTTTTTATCAATCGCTAAGTACTCTTCTTCTGATATTTTACCCTCTGACTTCAACTCTTGCAGCTTTTGATACATTTGAAGGGTGATTGCGTTGGGTACATGCACTTTCTTTTCAAGGAATTTAAACTCTTCCGTGGTAAGCTCCAATTCAGTAAGTTCAACACCTTTTCGTAGATGTTCTTTTGCCGCAAAAACAAAATTAGGAATTGCCTTCGCAAAAAAATCATGCGCCTCTCCTTTAGGCACAATCGCCGCAATCTTGATCGCCAAGTTTCGGGTGTCATTCACCAAACATCCCCATTTTTTTCTTCCTTCCCACCAGCGATCATAAGCCGTGTTGGTTCTAAAAACGAGCAAAAGGGAAATTACAAACCCGACCAAAGAATACACGGAAACCAAATCGTGCAATGGTTGCGTGTTGTCAACATATTCTATTATTAAGAACGACAATAAGGCCGAAAACAGACCAATATATATGATCTCTTTCCAGAGCATGCGCATCGTATCACTCTTGTGCAGAGCAAAAATTAACTTAAACCAGTTTTTTGGATTGTACTTTATCATTTTATGCGTTGATTTTTATATGGTCTAAAAATAGGGACATGTCCTCGAAGAGATAATGGGCAAGTTCGAGTTTTGGTTCAGGAGTGTGCGTTTTTTCAGGAATACAAACGACTTTCATTTTCGCGGCCATTCCTGAAATCACTCCATTCAATGAGTCTTCGATCACCAAACATTTGCCCGTGTCGACATTCAGTTTATTTGCAACAGTTATGTAAACAGCTGGGTGAGGCTTTCCGTAATCTTCATCTTCGGCGGAGTTTACGATATCAAACGCGGCTCTAATTCCTAAGGATTCTAGAACAGTATCAATCAAAACATTGTACGATGATGTGGCCAAGCCAATTTTAATTCCTTGTGATTTCAAAAAAGCAATCGTGTCGATAACACCAACCAATGGATCTCCATTTTCCTGAATCAAGCGCACCATTTTTTGGATGATTAAATCTTCAACATCCTTGGCCGAAAGGTCTTTCCATTGCATTTTCTTATGCCAATACTCGACAACCTCATCAATTCTTAATCCGACTGTTTTTTGAAAATCCTTTTTGGTGATCATGCACCCGACGGAGTGAAATGCTTCCTCCATTGCTATCTTCCACAACGGCTCTGAATCAATCAGAACACCGTCCATGTCAAAAATTACTGCTTCGTACTCGTTAATTTTAATCACCTATGGCTTTATCTTATAGAGTTTCATTGTTCCCGTAACTGGGTTCTGTTCATCTGCTACAAAAATAGATTGTTTGTTTAGAACTACAATCGATTCACGCTGTCCCATTGAATTAAATTTAAAAGAGGACACATTTGTGAACTTACCATTCGCGTACTTCTTAATGATAAAGCGGTTGTACGTAAGAATGTAGAAATGATCTTTATAGACGTCAACTCCGGTAACTCCGTCCGTTAGCCATCCATTTTTTCCAATATAGGCCTGTTCCGACTTATAACAGATGTACGTTCCTGGCGTTGTTGGGATTTTATAAATACTGCTAAATCCATTTGGTGATGTCGACCTGTCTTTCGTGAAGACCCAAATTGAATCATTGTAAATGGTCATTCCTTCTGCATCGAAAAACATTGAGTCTGCTGAAGGAGGAAATGCCGTTTGTTCGCCATAGTTGAACTTAATCTCTTTGGCTTTGACTTCCTTCTTTTTTAGAACATCTTCAATTTTAACCTTGTAGATTTTAAGGCTCGTGCGTTTGTTTGAATTGTTTCCAATATCTCCAATGTAAATGTATTCCTTGTCAATAGCAATGTCCTCCCAATCCTTGTTCTTAACATCAAGAACGGTGATCGTTTTGGTGACTTTCCCTTTCAGGTTCATCAAATACAATTTGGGTTTGTTTCCACCGTCATTAAAACCTATTAGCGTTGAATCGTTCAATAATTCAAGTCCTGAAATTTCAGCCAATGATTCCGGTAGCGCGTGTAGTTCTATCAGTTGAGATGAAGCGGAATAAGCACTGCTCAAAAACGCCAATACGATTAATAATTTATTCATTGCTTCTACTCTGTCAATAATTTTGCCAAAAATTCTGCAACTCAAATTTATTCAATTCTTTCTCAGCTAACAACTATCGGAGTAGGTTTTAATAAGGCCTTTTGAAATCATTCTTAAATCGTTGGCTACAAATTAAAAAGGTCGCCAAAATTTCTCTTGACGGCCTCTTCGATAGTTTAGCTTTTTCTATTTATTCGCAACGATTACTCGTTCAATAATTGCGTTGTTTTTCGTTATAATGTTGAAGTAATAAATTCCGTCGTTCAATTCTGAAACACTTATCATTGCTTGATTTGTACTCGCGAAGTTCTTTGTTTTAACAACATTACCTCGAATGTCAACAACTTGAATTTCTGAGAAGAATTCATTCGTAGAAACGACCACATCATTTTGGGCTGGGTTTGGAAATACTTGGACATCTATTTGTCCTTTCCCAATAATACTTATTGCACTAGAAATCGTCATGCTTCCATTAAAATCGAATTGTTTTAGTCTATAGTACGTTACATTCGATTCAGTATTCCGATCAATTACCTCGTAGTTTTGTGCTGAAGTGCTATTTCCAACTCCATTAACAATCTCGAATGCAGACCAGTTTTCTCCATCCGAAGAACGTTCAACGGCAAAATAATCGTTGTCCTTTTCACTTTCTGTTCTCCATTGAATCACATTTTCATCGCCAATTCTTTCACCTCCAAAGAAGCTTAATTCAACCGGAAGAATTAGACAATTCGTTGTTGCCGTATTTGATGGCGCATCCGTTACTGTAATTGCTTGGGCGATGCTCGCAAAGTTGGTGACCAAAAGAATATAAACCTCTCCAGCTATTGCTCCAGAAACGTTTGCTTGCTCTGTTGGTGATGTTGAAAAACTACAGTCTGCTGGCAGTCCGTGTGAATCACATTGGGCAATTCCTGTTGCAAGGTCAGCATAAGGTCCATAGATTGCAAAATCGACATCTGAACCAGCAGTTATGTCAATTGCTAGGTTTCCACCAATGGAAATTTCCAAATAAAACCAAGATGGGTTTGGTGTTGTAATAAGACAATCGTAATTGTTTCCTGGGTTGACAGCATGGGCTGTCGTTCCGTTTGATTGCGCATTAAATATGATTGGCGATCCAGAACAAATCGGGTCTGGTAATAAACATGTCACATTTGTTGGTGGCTCGCTTGCGCAAATATCAAATGTACCATTGTTGTCGTTTCCAAATTCCCATACTCGAACCCATAGTGTAATTCCAGGAGTTTGACCTATCAAGGTAATGCTCTCCATGGCACCTGGCCCGTCATCGTCATCACATTCTATAAGCGTAAGAGATGAACAAATACCTGAATAAATCGCCATTCCACCATCTGATATTCCACCATTGTCATTTGTTTCAACGGTAACATCTCCTCCTGCGGGAACTGTTATTGTAAACCATACATCACCTCCGGAATAACTTGCACAACCGGGTGCCGGAACACCCGCACTTGCAGTCGCTCCTAAGTTTGTTTCCGATGTATATGTACAATTGGTGTTAACCGCTAAAGGAGTCGCTGAACAAGGGTCGTCATTTGCCGGCCCAACAATGGCAGAGATCGCACAAATGTTTCCACTTTGATTGTTATTGTTGTTTCCCGAACGGCGTTGAATTTGAATAAAATAAGTTGTTCCTAATATAGAAGGAAACACAATTGAACCTCCTCCCACTGCGTTGATCGTATTGCAAGCAACTTCGCCAGCTCCACAACTTGTAAAGGCAGCTAGAACGGCATTTCTATTCAATCCACTTAATGTTATTGTTATCGGACTTCCTGTACCTGTAACGGTGTACCAAACATCTTGAAAAGCAGTTCCAAAACCTCCAGCACAACTCGCGTTTACCGTTTGTCCTGTTCCATTTTGGTTGTTGCTAAATGCTTGATTGATACAAGATGCGTTAATTGGTAGGCTTGCAGGTGTACCTGTACAGTTGTTACTTTGCGCAGTACTGGCGAGAGAAAAAAGCATAGCTATCGCTAGTACAAAGAAATTGTTCGTATTCATAATAGTAAAATATGTAGTTAGTAATTTGGTCTTAGAGGCCGCTATTGCTAGAGTTTTCGTCTATACTTAGCGATTGGAATTCTTGAATATCATCGGGTGTAAGAAATTCACCATTGAGAATTATGATATTCGGTTTCAGATAATCTGCCCTTTCTTCAGTACTTAATCCGTTGTAGTAGCTTCTTGAAACTATTTTGACATCTCTGTTTGAGTTCAGCCAAGATTTAACCTCGGATGATTCATTCACCAATTTAAGTTCTTGAGCTTGATTCAAATCGTATTTCATCATATCTCCGATTGAGATCTCTTCAGAATATATAATGTAAGAGGCTCCGTTTTCTTCCAATCGATTTATTAGCGCTTCAGAAGCATCTGTTTCATCAATACACAATACGTTTGGATGGTTTTGTTTCCAGCTTTCAACTTCTTGGTTTTGAGCAATTGAAAAATAAGGAAGAGAAACGAGGAG
>JAWUWJ010000095.1:0-15454 GCA_034111925.1 Crocinitomicaceae bacterium | reverse complement strand
TGAAAAGTTGTCGACTACAATGAGTGTAGTCCGCGATGGTGATAACGCTACAGTGATTTTAAAGGTTGAAATGGTTGAGCATTGGCATATAAACGCGGTTGTCTTACCACCTGAAAATTTTGGTTGGGCTACTACGTTCGTATTAAATGATTCACCAAATTTTAAAACTGTTGGTGGCGTAATTGAACCTAAACCGCTTACCTATTTTGATGAAGCTTCACAGGAAACGGTTTCAACACATGAAGGGACATTCATTCTTAAGAGAAAGATTAAAATATTATCGGATAAGGATTTTAAAATAGAAGGCTCGTTAGGCTTTCAAACCTGTGATGAAAACCAATGTTTGCCTCCTTTTGAGATGCCTTTGACAGTAAAGGTTAAGGCGGAAGTCGTTGATGTTGTTCCTGACCCTGAGATGGATACAAGTACAGCAGCTATTGAAAGTGTTGACACGAATTCTGTTGAAACTGCCGATGCTACTGCCTCTGTTAAAAAAGAGGACGGTAAAAAAGACAAAAAAGAAGATGAAGGCAATGGTTCAATTTGGGTTATATTCTTTCTTTCATTTGCCAGTGGGTTTGCTGCTTTGTTAACTCCCTGCGTATTTCCAATGATTCCAATGACTGTTAGTTTCTTTACGAAACAAAGTAAAACTAAAGCGCAGGGAATCAAAAATGCCATCATATATGGAGTCTCTATTATTGCTATTTATATCCTTTTAGGAACTGTAGTAACCGCTGCCTTTGGAGCAGAAGTGTTGAATGAAATGTCAACGAATCCGACGTTTAATATTGTTTTCTTTATTCTTCTGGTAGTCTTTGCGATCTCATTTATGGGTGCATTTGAAATTAGAATGCCTAGCAAGTGGGTAAACAAGGCAGATAGTAAAGCAGATAAGGGTGGTCTTGTAGGAATCTTCTTTATGGCGCTTGCATTGGCATTGGTTTCATTTTCATGTACTGGTCCAATTGTAGGAAGCCTTCTTGTTCAAGCAGCTTCTGAAGGGGGGATAGCTCCAGTAGTAGGAATGTTCGGATTCTCATTGGCACTTGCGCTTCCTTTCGCATTGTTTGCAGCATTTCCTGGATGGATGAACTCTCTTCCAAAATCAGGTGGATGGTTGAATACTGTTAAAGTGGTTTTAGGATTCTTAGAATTGGCATTGGCATTCAAATTCTTATCAAATGCAGATTTATCTTTACAGGCGCACATGTTAGAGCGTGAAATATTCTTAGCAATTTGGATTGGAATTTTCTTAGTCTTGAGTTTCTACTTGCTTGGCTTTATTACCTTGCCTCATGATTCTAAACTTGAAAGATTATCAGTGGGAAGAACATTATTGGGAACCACCACTATAATATTCGTACTGTATATGATCCCTGGACTTTGGGGAGCACCTCTTAAGTTGATTAGTGCTTTCCCACCGCCATTGCAGTATAGTGAATCCCCCCTTGGTTTCGGAGGTGGAGGAGGTGCATCAGCCAAAGGGCCAGAAGGTACTCACTTAGGACCGCAAAACATTTGGGTTTTCCATGATTACGATAAGGCTCTTGCCTATGCAAAGGAAGTTGGTAAACCACTATTTGTTGATTTTACAGGACACAATTGTGTGAATTGTAGAAAGATGGAACAAAGCGTTTGGGGGGAAGATGGAATCTTAGAAATACTTAGAGATAAAGTGGTCATAGTGTCACTTCATGTTGATGAAAGAACAGATCTACCGAAATCTGAACAGAAGACAGTTACATATGCTGGAGGAAGAAAAAAATTCATTAAAACTGTAGGTGATAAGTGGATGATGAAGCAGATTGAAGAATACAAAGCGACTGCTCAGCCTTATTACATAATGCAAAACACAGAAGGTGAAGATATATCATCTGGACCTGCAACATATAGAGATCATAAGGACCCTATAGATTTCGAGAAATGGTTAAAAAATTCATTGAAATAACTTTAGAGTAATAATTTAGTTTGTTTAAATCCTTCTCGTAAATTCGAGAAGGATTTTTTTTGCCCCAAAACTCCGCTCCGAAAAAGAATTACTAGCTTTACTTTATGAACAATCTGCTCATAACTCCAATCGAATTTCTTAAAGGTGTTGGCCCTAAAAAGGCGGATCTCTTAAAGAAGGAGTTGCGCATATTTACGTTCAACGATTTACTGACTTATTTTCCGTTCCGATACATCGATAGATCACAATTTCACAAGGTTTCAGACTTAATTGGATTGAATGGTCCTGCGCAGTTGAAAGGTCGAATTGTTAGTTTAATGAATGTGGGTTCAGGAAGAAGTAAACGGCTCACAGCTCAATTCCAGGATGAATCTGGAATGATTAATTTAGTTTGGTTCAAAGGAGCAAATTGGATAAGCAAATCAATTAAGATCAACGAAGAGATTATCGTTTATGGACGTCCGAAACAATTTGGTGGAAAATGGAACATTCCGCATCCTGAAATGTCACCCGTAAAAATGACTGGAGATAAATTTCAACCTGTGTATTCCAGTACTGAGTTGCTTTCTATCAACGGAATGGATACCAAGGGAATTGAGAAACTCACAGGTGTTCTGCTGGATCAAATCCATGGACAAATTGAGGAGCTTCTTCCGGACAGTGTTATTCAAGAGAATAGATTGATCGGCAGGGAACAAGCCATTTTGAAAGTACATCGACCAAAAACAGAGCAAGATGCACAAGAGGCCAGGCTTCGATTAAAATTTGAGGAATTGTTCTTTTTACAAATGGAACTCTTGGTTCGAAAGAAGATCACGATCCAGAAATCCAAAGGAGTACGAATGGCCGAGGTTGGCGATGTTTTTAACGATTTCTACAAGAATCACATTCCGTTTGAATTGACGGGAGCGCAGAAAAAAGTACTCAAAGAAATTCGCCATGATTTGAATACTGGACACCACATGAATAGATTGCTGCAAGGTGATGTTGGAAGTGGGAAAACACTTGTGGCCTTGCTTACAATGCTATTGGGAATAGGAAATGGATTTCAAGCAGCGTTGATGGCACCAACAGAAATTCTCGCGATTCAGCACAATGAATCAATTTCTGAGATGATGGAGAAATTGGATATCAAAGTTGCTTTGTTAACTGGCTCTACGAAAAAGAAAGATCGAATCGTATTGCATGAAAAACTGCGATCCGGTGAAATAGATATCTTAATTGGTACGCATGCTTTATTGGAGGATGTTGTTCAATTCAAGAATTTGGGAATTGTAGTAATTGATGAGCAACATCGATTTGGCGTTGCACAACGGGCGAGAATGTGGAAGAAGAATGATTTGCCACCGCATGTTTTAATCATGACTGCAACTCCCATTCCAAGAACATTGGCCATGACTTTTTATGGGGATTTAGACGTTTCCGTGATTGATGAATTGCCACCTGGTCGTAAGCCCATCACAACGCTGCATCGCTATGACAATTATCGATTGAGAGTCTTTGGGTTTATGAAAGAAGAAATTGCCAAAGGACGTCAGATTTATATCGTTTATCCCTTGATAAATGAATCCAAGACTTTGGATTTCAATAATTTAATGGATGGATTCGAAGCAATCAAAAGAACGTTTCCAATGCCAGATTTCCATGTCAGTATTGTTCATGGACAGATGAAACCAGCGGACAAGGAATTTGAAATGAACCGCTTTATCAAAGGGGAAACGCAGATTATGGTCGCGACAACAGTGATTGAAGTTGGAGTGAATGTGCCTAACGCTTCGGTGATGATTATTGAGAGTGCAGAACGCTTTGGTCTGTCTCAATTGCACCAGTTGAGAGGTCGAGTAGGGCGTGGTGCCGAGCAATCTTATTGTATTTTAATGACTGGAGATGAGATTTCGAAAGACAGCTTGAAGCGAATGAAAACAATGGTGAGAACCAATGATGGCTTTGAAATTGCTGAGGTTGATCTTCAATTAAGAGGCCCAGGTGATTTATTGGGAACGCAACAAAGTGGAATTCTTGATCTGAAAATTGCGAACCTTTCTACAGACAGCCAAATTGTTGGTCTTGCACGTGAAGTTGCAAAATCGATTCTTTTAAAAGATCCTGCAATAGAAATGGCAGAGCACAAAGGAATTCGATCAAAATTGACGCAGATGTTGAAGTCGAGACCGAACTGGGGGAGAATAGCGTAGAACGGCGCGACGGCGCCTTGTAGATCAGCTTCGCCTTTTGGATGTTGGATCAGTCGCGAACTCCTTTTTGGATTGGTTCTAGTTTCAATGAATCCATGAATAATCCAAAAGGCGCAGCCGGTCCTGAAGCGAAGCGATCCAAGAACGAAGTGATCTAAAAGCGAAGCGATCCCCAAAAAAACGATCGATCCAATAAAAAAAACTAATTTTAGAATAATCAAAACGGCTATTTCATGCGCTCAATTCTTGTTTTACTTCTAATTCTAATTTCAACCAACTCATATTCTCAACTGATTAGTGGTGGAGCGAAAAATGAAGGACGGGTTGTCATTTCAGAAACGCCTTTTGTTTTGGCTGGAACTATTGATGGTTGGGCGAAGTACGAATTAGCGATTGACCGCAAAGGAAATGTAACAAGCGCTGAGATTCTGGAAACTAACTTGACTAGAACCTCAGCGAAATTACAAATTCGTAATTATGTTATGAAGATGAAGTTTACAGCAGGAACGGTTTATCCTCGCTTTCATCATGGAGTTGTAAAGGTCACGCTTGTTAAGTCAAACAATCTTCCCAAACAACCTGAAATCGTTATTGATTAAGAAGGGTAGATACAGTTCACTTTGTTCGAGTGAATATCCATAATCATTTTTCTTTTCAATTTTAAGGTTGGTGTTAACTCTCCACCTTCAACTGAAAGTTCGTTTTCTAGAAGCTCAACACATTTGATTTGCTCCCATTTTCCGTACTCTTCGTTAAATGCATTCACCTCTTGATCAATTCTTGCTTTAACTGTTTCATTTGCAATAATCGACGCATTTGATCCGTCTCCCAAGTCAATGTTCTTTTTTGACGCCCAATCCTTAATGAACGCGAAACAAGGAACTACAAGGGCTGCTGGGAATTTCTGTGACTCACCAATCACCATTATTTGCTCAATAAATCGAGATTCTTTGAACTTGTTTTCCATTGCTTGAGGAACGATATATTTCCCTCCGCTTGTCTTAAATATTTCTTTCTTACGGTCTGTAATCTTAAGGAACTTCCCTTCAATGAATTCACCGATGTCACCTGTGTGGAACCATCCGTCTTTCATTACTTCAGCCGTTTGTTCAGGAAGGTTGTAATAACCCAACATGACGTTAGGCCCTTTTACAAGGATTTCTCCATCTTCTGCAATTTTCACTTCAACATCATCAATTACTGGACCTACACATCCAATGCGGATTCCTCTTTGGAAGGAGTTAACCGTACAAACAGGAGATGTTTCAGAAAGACCATACCCTTCAAGAATTGGAATTCCTGCTGCAAGGAAAATACGTGCAAGACGAGGTTGTAAAGCTGCACTACCCGAAGCAATAGCTCTAACGTTTCCTCCTAACGCTTCTTGCCATTTTGAGAAGATTAACTTCCGTGCAATCTTCAATTTGAAGTTATACATTGCACTGTTTCCAGCAGGGTTGTATTTATCTCCTAAATCAACCGCCCAGAAGAAAAGTTTGCGTTTGATGCCTGTCAATTCATCCCCTTTTGCCATGATTTTATCAAATACCTTCTCGATTAATCGCGGCACAGCAGTGAAGACATCCGGTTTAACTTCTTTAATGTTGTCCCCAATTGTTTCTAAGGATTCAGCGAAATGAATTGAACAACCGATGTACATATACAAGTAATGCAACATTCTCTCATAAACGTGACATACTGGTAGAAAACTTAAAACTTTAGAATGTTGATCAGCAGGAATCGGTTCGATACAAGCCTCAACATTCGATAATAAGTTTCTATGCGAAAGCATTACTCCCTTTGGGTTTCCTGTTGTTCCTGACGTATATATGATTGTGGCTAACTCTTCGTATTCAACCTTGTCCATTCTTTCTTGAACCAAGCTTTGATCTGTTGACGCGCCTGCCGTTTTTATTTCCGACCAATGTTTAGCGCCACTTACTTTCTCCATTGTGAAGATGTGCTCCAATGAAGAGATTTCACTTTTGATATTTGTGATTTTCGTATTCAATTCTTCATCTGCAATGACGCATAATTTGATTCCAGCATCATTGAAAATATACTTGTAATCACTCTCAGAAATGTTTGGGTAAAAAGGAACAACAATAGCTCCAACTTGCTGAATTCCAATGTCCATTACATTCCATTCATATCTTGTATTCGATACAATTCCAACTTTGTCTCCAGGTTCAACACCAAGTGCAATTAATCCTTTCGAAATCTCCATTGAATCGTCCAAAAATTGTTGGGTAGAAACAGCGTTCCATTGTCCATTAATTTTCGAAGAAAACATCTTCTGATTGGGGTATGAATTTAGTTGGTGGTATGGAATATCGAAAAGTCTTTTAGCTTCAATCATATTGAGATAATTTTTTGTTTTATAGGTCAAACTTACACCAAGTCTATTCAAAAATTTTACTGAAATTCCCGCCTTCAAAATAATCAATTGCGGAATTCGCAAATAGGTAGAAGTAGGTGCAGTTCATATAATTTTGAAAAGTCTTTAAGGTTCAACAGTAGCGTGTTTATTGCCGTGTTACGAATATAATAAAAAAAGCATCAAAAATTATCGAAAAAATATTCGATGAAAGGGGCTATTTACTCGATGTATAGACCTCTTTGGTAAACGGGCCTATTAAAATGTACCTAAACGGGGTGAATATCTGTTATTAGTGTAACAATATCAGGTCTATAATTGTTTTAACTGTAGATCTAAATAGGATTAATTGAAAAGAAAAGAATACAATATCGTCGTAAAAGAGCATTCCAACAATTTGTATGGGTATGCGATTAAGTTTCTGAGAGATTCAGAAGACGCGAAAGATATTGTTCAAGATGTTTTCGAAAAATTGTGGTTGAATAGAACAAATGTCGAGTTTCCTAAAGCGAAATCATGGATGTTTACAACGGCTCACAATGCGATGATAAACTTTTCAAATAAAAAGGGAAGAACTCAATTGACAGATGAGATTGGACAATTCGAAAAAGGTTCGGTTACTCCGAATTCATTCGAGTCAAATCAAGTAGTTGATAGAGCAGTAAGTATCCTTCCTCCGATTCAAAAAAGTATCATTCTATTAAGAGACCTTGAAGGGTATTCTTATAAAGAAATAGGTGATATGCTTGAGTTGTCGGACGCCCAAGTAAAGGTGTACCTGTTTAGAGCAAGAAAGAAGATTAAAAAACAGTTAAAAGGATTGATAGAACTAGTATGAGTAACCCAACATTTTCAAATATTGATTTATGGTTGTTTGAGCTCGCGGAGGGAAACCTTTCACCAGCGCAAATTGCACAACTTGAATCGTTTTTGCTTCAGAACCCTGAGCTCGATGTAGATCGTGATTTATGGGAGATGTCAAGTGTGAGCGCTATTCCTGTTGTATATCCAAATCAAGAAGGGCTAGGTCGAGGAAATTCTAAGAGACGTTTTGCGCTCATTGGTCTTTTGCCTTTGTTATTCATTACTTCTTCAGTTGGTGTTATCGGATATTTTAGCTCAGGTTCATATGACCTTTTGCCACATAGAACGATTCAAACAGCAAGTATCGATTTAAATCAAACAGAACAGAATCAATTACTATTGAATGAAATAGACGATTTAAAGTCGACTATTGTTTCTTTAGAGAATAAAATAACGAGTTCTCAAACTTCAATGATTTCTGAGGTTTTAAACGATGACTTTACAAACCGTTCTTTAAATTCCAATGGAGTAGGAGGGCCAAGCCTTAACGAATTACGAGAACCAAGCTCTACAAATGGAGTTCTGGCTTCGGGACTTCAAGGAGCAAATTCGAATCAAGGAATAGATATTAATCAAAGGGGGCAAGGGGCTTCGGTACCGACTACTCCCAATTTGACTTTTGCGGCGAACTATCCAGTTTTGAATTCACCGTCCAATACGAATACAAGTGTTAATACTGTTGCAGTTGCTAATAGTTCGGTTGCGCCAAGTCTAATTGCGAATGAACCTGTATTAAGTGTGAATGAACCATTGTTGAGCTTGAATGAGCCTAACGTGCTTGTTGATCCAAGAGGTTTGTTAGCGAAGAGAATAGAAAAGCAATTGGCAACTCGTGAATTGGAACGTGTAGAAGCTCCTTCGGATGCGATAGTTAGCACTGTAAGAAGTCGATCTAAAAGTGAATGGCTAGGTTTAGGCGTTTCTGATTACAACAATTCGTTTAAAACTAGAATGTCTCGATTTGGAAGAAAGTTTCAGCGTATGATGGACAATCCAATTGCACTTAAGAACTCTAGAGATCCGCATTATCATGTTCCGGGTAAGTCATCTCAGGATTTAAACTTTGGTTCAGTTGGAACTTTAATTGCTGCACGTGTTCAAACATTGAGTCGTTTGCAATGGTACGGTGATGCAAACGAACAATTCTCGAATCAGTTATCTGTTGATGGATATTCTTACGCTTTGCGCGGAGGTCTTGGAGTTCAGTTGAATCATTCGATTTACAACCGTGGAGGACTTCAAGTAAGTGACGCAACATTTACATATTCGCCGAAAATATCTGTAAGTCGAAGGGTTTCTGTTGAACCATCATTCAGATTCAAAATGGGAGGTAAATTTCTAAACGATCAAAACATGGGGAATACTTCTCAAGTTGAATTCGACAGAGGAAACGTACATAACTATTATAACGATACGACAGCACCAGTAGGAAAGAGCTTGTGGTATAAGGATGTAGGTGTTGGTTTGAATGTGAATACGAAATGGTTCTTTATAAGCGCACAAGTTGACAATATTTTTAACCATCGCGACAATTTGTATTCAAGCGATTTAGCTGACCCGCGAAGAGCTGGAACGCAATTTGTAGCAACAATAGGAACAGATCTGGATTCTCGAGACGAAAACATGTCATTCTCTCCTTATTTGGTCTACCAAAAGAACGAACAGCTTTCAGAAGCATGGTTAGGATTTAACTACCGCTTCGAATGGTTCACAGTTGGGGGAGCAATTTCTTCTAACCTTGAACCTGCAGCCTCAATTGGAGTGAAGTTTAAGCATTTCTCAATGCATGTGAACTCTGATTATACATACAGTTTAATGAATAACAAAAAAGCCCTGTCTCATCAAGTAACCCTAAGATTCCTAGGCAAGCCAAACCGCTTTGGAAAACGATTATTAAATCTTTAATAACATGAGAAACATTTTAATTATACTTTTTATTGGAGTTAGCTTCGGATCATCCGCTCAGGATCCTCAGTTTACCCAATTTTATGCGAACCCAATATATCTTAATCCTGCCTTTGCTGGGTCTAAGATATGTCCGCGCTTTGCAATGAACTACCGAAATGAGTGGCCAAGTCTTACAGGTAATTATGTTACCTACAGTATGTCTTACGATCAATACTTCAAGAACATTTCTGGTGGAATTGGGGTGATTGCGACGCACGATCAACAAGGTCAAGGAACGATTTTTACTTCCTCACTTGGATTGGTTTATTCGTACCATCTGAAAGTCAATCGTAAATTTTCAATGATGTTTGGAGCGAAAGCAGCAATGACAAACAAATTTCTTGATTGGGACAAATTGACTTTTGGAGATATGATTGATCCACGAAGAGGATTTATTTACCAAACGGGAGATGTTCAGCGTGGTGGAAGTCGATATTTCTTCGATGCATCAGCTGGATTTGTTGGGTTCAATAAGCACTTTTTCTTTGGTGCAGCGGCGCATCACTTAAACCGTCCGGATGAATCAATGATTATTGGATCGTCAAGATTGCCTATTCGTCTTACAGGTCACATGGGAGCAAGTATTCCTCTTGGATCAAAATCGCAATACAAAAACATTACGACTATAATGCCGAATATCATTTACCAATATCAAAATGGTTTCCAAGAGCTTATGTTAGGTACATATGTTAAATACGGAGCATTTACGGCAGGGGCATGGTATAGAAATAAAGATGCATTTATTCTTTCATTGGGAGTTGATACAGGGAAATTCAAAATAGGATACAGTTACGATGTAACCGTTTCTAAATTGAACAACGGTGTGTCTGGTGGGTCTCATGAAGTTTCACTTGGACTTACTTTGGCTTGTAAATCGAAAGCAGTATCGTTCAAAACGATTTCCTGTCCATCTTTCTAAAGTTCTTTTAACTCGATTTTCTTTTCTGGTTTGTAAAATCGAGCTTGCAGTAAAAAGGTTTATTCTACGGAATAGACCTTTTTTCCTTTTATATAAACCATGTAAGCAAAGTTCTGGGTGTAACTTCCATTTGCTACAACGCGATCTTCAAATATAGAAAGTGTGGCGTCTTTGCCTTTCTCAATTGTTCCCAGTGATTCCTCCTGAAACGAAGCCTCTGCCGCCCAGATTGTCATTCCTTTAATGCATTCTTCCAAAGTAATGCTCTCATTGGCTAAGAATCCATTGCTTGGCTCATTGTCCACGTTCTTTCTGTTTACTGCTGAATGAATCGTTCTAAATGGATCGATGTATTCAACGGGGAAATCCGTTCCGATGGCCAGTCTTCCTGTATTGGCCAAAATTGAACTGAACGCATAAGCACCCTCCATTCTTTCGGAACCAATTCTTTCTTCCGCCCACCGTTGATCACTTGTGGCGTGTGTTGGTTGTACGCTGGCAAACGCACCTGCTTGAGCAAATAGTGCGAAGTCTTCTGGATCGACGATTTGCGCATGCTCTACGCGCCAACGATGACCAGGGTTAACTTCTATTGCATCTTGATAAATTCCAAGAATTAACTTGTTTGTTGAGTCGCCAATAGCGTGCGTATTCATTTGGTACCCCGTTTCGTGACAAATCTCAGCAATCAATTTCATGCGAGTTAGCGAGGTCGTTAAATACCCCGAATGATCGTGCTTGTCCGCGTAAGGATGTTTTAAAAAGGCGCCTCTAGACCCCAAAGCGCCATCTCCATAGACCTTAAAGCTTCGGACGTACAAGTTCTTGTTTTTATAAATTCCATTCTTCCGAGCAAATGCAATGTTCTCTTTTGAAGGCAAAAGCATTCCGTAAATGTTGATTTTAAGATCGCGTTGGCTCACCATTTGATCTATCATCTTGAATTCAGCACGATTCATTCCGGCTTCATGAACTCCAGTTATACCATACATTAACAATTCGTGTTGCACTTCAAGGATAGCCTCTTTCAGTTCCTTCTTTCCAAATTCGGGCAGGATCTCAATGATTGGATTCATCGCATTGTCGACGAAAACACCAGTTGGCTTGATTACGCCAATGTGGCCATCATTACCAAGGATATGTGGTTGCGAAAGAAATTCTTCCGTGGCGATAGAACGAACAGTATCCGTTTCAAAATGTCCCCCTTGGTTTAGCTCAGAGTCCTCATTGTACTTATTGATTACATCTGACTTCTTCATTAAAAAATCATTCGCCAACAATGCATGACCATCAATTCTAAACAAGCAAACTGCGATATCTGGGAATTTCTCATTTAATAATTCATTCGTAGGCATTTTTCCATCCCACAAACTTTGGTCCCAACCTCGGCCAATTATAAATTTTCGATTATATCTACTTTGGTATTTCTCAATCCGAACAATCACCTCATCGTATGATTTACAGCCAATAAGGTTCACGCTCAATGTTTGCTTTGCATAGCTCAAAATGTGCCCATGCGCATCCACCCAGCCTGGGTAAACATCTTTCTTCTGCGCATCGATATATTCATCAGCGCTGTATTTATTCAATATTTGGCGCTCTGGTCCAACTTCAACAATCTTTCCATCTCGAATAGCTACGGCTTCGAATACATCACCATCAGCATTCATCGTGTGTACTTTCGCATTGTGAATAATCACGTCAACGGATTCTCCTTTCATGCAGGAAGTGATCAGTATCGGAAATACCAGAATTAAAAATAGAGCTGTCTTTTTCATTGTGTAATTTTTAGCGAAGATAGGGTAGAAAAAAGAATCTAGAATTTAGAATTTAGAATTTTAAGGTTTGATTGGCATTTTGAGAGCTAAATTCTAACGTCTAAATTCTATTACCATAGCGCGGAATTACTATTTTTGCGGTAAATAATTTTTACATGGAGACCCCGAAAACGTACGAGCCGCAAAAGGCAGAAGAGAAATGGTATTCTTACTGGATGGAAAAAGGATATTTTCATTCAGAACCGGATGAAAGAGAGCCTTATACAATCGTCATTCCTCCGCCAAACGTCACGGGAGTTTTGCACATGGGACACATGTTGAACAATACGATTCAAGATGTATTGGTTCGTCGTGCTCGAATGCATGGGAAAAATGCGTGTTGGGTTCCTGGAACGGATCATGCATCCATTGCCACTGAAGCGAAGGTTGTTCATAAATTGCGCGAGCAAGGTATTAAGAAATCGGACCTTACAAGAGATGAATTCTTAGCACATGCTTTCGAATGGAAAGACAAGCACGGTGGGATTATTTTAAGTCAACTTAAGAAATTAGGTGCGTCTTGTGATTGGGAACGAACAAGTTTCACAATGGATCCTGACTATTCAGAATCGGTGAAGGACGTTTTTATCGACTTGTACCAAAAAGGAAAAATCTATCGTGGTGTACGAATGGTGAACTGGGATCCAGAAGCGCTTACTGCATTGTCCGATGAAGAAGTATTGCACAAAGAAGTAAATTCTAAATTGTTCCACGTTCGATATAAGATTGATGGGACAGATGATGAATGGTTAACGATTGCGACAACACGACCTGAAACTATTTTGGGTGATTCAGCTATTTGTGTGAATCCAAATGATGCACGTTATGCGAATTTAAAAGGCAAACACGCAATTGTTCCAATTGTAGGACGAAAAATCCCAATAATTTTTGACGATTACGTTGATATGGAATTTGGAACTGGATGTTTAAAAGTAACTCCAGCTCACGATACGAATGATTACGATTTAGGAAAGAAATTCGATTTGGAAACAATCGATATTTTGAATGACAATGGATCGATGAACGAAAATGCGCTTCATTATGATGGTCAAGACCGTTTTGAGGCAAGAAAAAACATTGAGAAGGAACTTCACGATAAAGGGTATTTAATAAAAACAGAAGACCATATCAATAAGATTGGTTATTCTGAACGAACGAATGCTGTTATTGAACCGAGGTTGTCTTTGCAATGGTTCGTTGATATGAAAGACATCTCCAAAAAAGCAAAAGATGATGTAATGGATGGAGACGTTCAATTTCATCCTGAGAAGTTCAAGAATACGTACCGTCACTGGATGGAAAACATTAAAGATTGGTGTATTTCACGTCAATTGTGGTGGGGACATCAGATTCCAGCTTGGTATTATGGTGAAGGAAATGAAAACTACGTTGTTGCAAAAACAATTGAGGAGGCAATTCCATTGGCGACTGAAAAAGCAGGGAAGCCGATGACTGCGGAAGACCTTAGACAAGACGAAGATGTTTTGGATACATGGTTCTCAAGTTGGTTATGGCCTATTTCTGTTTTCAACGGATTGACTGATCCTGAAAATGAAGAAATCAAATACTATTATCCAACAAATGATATCGTTACTGCGCCGGAGATTATGTTCTTCTGGATTGCACGAATGATCATTGCTGGAAATGAATACATGGATGGTGTTCCACCGTTCAAAAACGTTTATTATACTGGAATTGTAAGAGATAAACTGGGCCGTAAAATGTCTAAGTCTCTTGGTAATTCTCCTGATCCAATTGAATTGATCAATAAATATGGAGCAGATGGTGTTCGATTAGGAATGCTTCTTTCTTCTCCAGCTGGAAATGATTTACCGTTTGATAGCTCGCAATGTGTTCAAGGAAGAAACTTCAGTAACAAGGTTTGGAACGCGAACAATTTGATCAACTCTTGGTCAATTCAGGAGGATTTACCTCAACCTGCAGCTGCTGTTAAAGCAATTGAGTGGTTTGAAGCGAAATTTAATCAAGAGTTGAAAGTAATCAATGCATTGTTCGATCGATTCAAGATTTCTGAAGCGCTAATGGCGACGTATAAATTGGTTTGGGATGAATTCTGTGGTAATTATTTAGAAATGGTTAAGCCAGGGTATCAGCACCCTATCGATGTGAAAACATTGGATAGAACGAAGGTTTTCTATGAAGAGGTTTTACGATTGATTCAACCATTTACGCCGTTTATCGCAGAAGAAATGTGGCATTCGGTAAGAGAGCGTGAAGATGGAGATGATGTAGTGATTGCTAAATGGCCTGAAGTTAAGGAACTTGACGATGCTGTTTTAAGTCAGTTTAACTTGGCAACGGAAGTGATTACACATATCCGTAACATTAGAAAGAAAAACAACATTGCGAACAAAGTAAAAATGGACTTATTCATTAAAAAGAACAAGGAAATTAATACAGCGTTTGACTCAGTTATAGTGAAAATGGGGAATTTGACTCAATTGGAATATATTGATGATAAGGTAGATAACTCAAATTCATTCATTGTTGATGGAAACGAATATTTCATTCCGTTTGGCGATACAATCGACGTGGAAGCTGAGAAAGAAAAGATGTCTGAAGAGCTTGGTTACACTCAAGGGTTCTTGAAAAGCGTTCAGAAAAAATTGCAAAATGAAAAGTTCGTGGCAAGTGCTCCTGAGCAAGTTGTGCAAATTGAACGCAAAAAAGAAGAGGATGCTTTAAGTAAAATTGCTATTTTGGAGGAGAAAATTGCAGCTTTAAACTAAGCTGAGCATAAAACTTAATAAATCTACTACCTACCATGAGCGAAAACAATGACATTATAGACGATGTTGCAACAGAGTCGACAAAATTATCGGGAAATACGGATTATAACTTTCCATTAGAGTTCACATTCAAAATTGGAACGATGGCGAACGATTTTATTGCCAAAGATTCAACTGGAAAAACATTGGCGTATGTGCGTCAGAAAATGTTTAAACTAAAAGAGGCTGTTTCAGTATATACAGATGATTCTAAATCAGAAGTTTTATACATGATTAAAGCGGATCGATGGTTGGATTATAATGCCAATTATTCGTTCACAAAAGGAACAGGTGATGAGAATTTAGGTCGAGTAGGACGTAAGGGTAGAAAATCATTCTGGAGAGCAACTTATGAGATTTTCGATAAAGAAGGTGAGCAAGAGTTTGTGATTACTGAAGAGAATCCTTGGGCGAAAGTATGGGATGCTAACTTGGGAATTATCGGACGGTACTTTTTCAATCCAAGATATATTATTAAGTCAGTAGATGGAACAGATATCATGCGTCTTTCTAAGCAAAAATCTGCTTTCGGTCGTCGTTTCAAATTGGAAAAACTTTCTGATACATCAGCGGATGAAAGCGAACGTTTATTGTT
>JAWUWJ010000094.1:0-7869 GCA_034111925.1 Crocinitomicaceae bacterium | reverse complement strand
ATGTAATGTTCCCTTTAACGATGTTCACGAAAATGACAAGAAAAGAAAAACTCGATCGTCTCAATTTCTGTTTGGATCGTGTGAATCTTGAAGGTACAAATAAGCTGTTTCCAGCGGAATGTTCTGGAGTAATGCAAAAGCGTATCGCAATTGCACTGGCGATTTCAATGAATCCTAAGAATTTGTTTTGTCATGAGCCAAAGACTGGATTGGATCCTAAAACAGCGATCGTTATTGATAACTTGATTAAAGAGATTACCTACGAATACGATATCACTACGGTTGTTATTACACATGATATGAACTCTGTAATTGAAATCGGTGACAACATCTTATTCATCCACAACGGACGCAATTGGTGGGAAGGGAATCGCAAGTCGATAATCACAACAGAGAATCAAGAAATCCTAGATTTCGTTTATGCATCTGATTTCATGAAGGAAATTAGAACGTCAATGCAAGCTACGCGAAAGTAATATTTGCACCTCGTTTCTTTATTGTTTCAACCCTTCTTTATAAGTCGCTAACGCTCTTTCTCGCGCAAATTTATGATCTACTATTGGTGTAGGATACTCAAATGTATTTAGATCTGGAACCCACTTGTTGACATAAGAATAATCCTTGTCGAATTTTTTTTGTTGCTCTGCTGGATTGAAGATCCTAAAATATGGAGCAGAGTCGCATCCTGTTCCAGCGGCCCATTGCCAGTTGCCCACATTCGCGGAAAGATCGTAATCCATCAAATGCTCTGCGAAATATGCTTCTCCCCATCGCCAATCAATAAGCAAGTGCTTGCAAAGAAATCCTGCTGTAATCATACGAACGCGATTGTGCATCAATCCTGTCGCATTTAATTCTCTCATTCCAGCATCTACAATCGGATATCCAGTCGTTCCAGTGCACCACCTTTTGAATTCCTCTTCGTTATTTCGCCATGCAACGAAATCGTATTTTCGCTTGAAGTTTGAATGTGCAGAATCAGGAAAATTGAATACAATTTGCATAAAGAATTCACGCCAAATTAATTCGCTCAAAAATGTAGATCCTAATTCTTGTTGAGAAACCAGTTCACGAATACTGACGGTTCCAAAGCGAAGGTATGTGCTTAAATTACTCGTTCCTTTGACGGAAGGGAAGTCCCGTGTTTCCTTATAATCTTCAACAACTGAGAGATCGAATTCGGGAACTCTTATATCAGATTCAATAAAATCAAGATAGTCCAATTTCGGGAAAATGAAATCGCTTTGCATTAAATTCGATACGCATAAGTCTTTTGGAGAATGGTCATTCTTGTAAAGTGTTAACCATTTATTTTTGTAGGGCGTGAATACAGTATAGGGCGTTCCATCGTTTTTTAAGATGTCATGTTCTTCGAATATAACTTGGTCTTTAAAAGAATAAGTCGGAATGTTTTTTGAGCTAAGATATTCAGTGACAGCTTTGTCTCTAACTAGCGCGTACGGCTCATAATCTTTGTTGAAGTAAACGTTTTCAATGTTGTATTGAGTAGTAAGTTGCATCCAAATTTCATCCGTCTTTCCATGAAGGCAATTGATCGATGAACCGTGCGTCCTAAGTTCTTTATTCATCGAATTCAAAGTGCTGTGAATGAATGTCAGTCGACTATCGTTGCGCGGAAGCTCATCTAGAATTTCATCGTCAAAAATAAAGATCAGCATTACTTTTTTATTCGCTTCAAGTGCTTCTGTTAGACCAACATTGTCGTGAAGTCTTAAATCCCTTCGAAACCAAAATATTGAAATGTTTTCCATCACTGTTTCTGTCTTTTATACAAGTTCAATCGTATCGATCAGCAATTCGAAACGTTCATTTTTCTTATTGGATATAAGAATTGAAATTTCCTCTATTGATGAAGATTCGAAATTCGGCATTGGCAGTTTTCTACCTCTGAAACTGGGGTACATATTTGAAAGTTCAATTTCGATTGTCTCCCATTCGTTTGATGTTTTAAAATTGATAACGTATGAATAGTAATCACCCGATTCTGCTTTTACTCTCAATTGATAGCTTTTTGAATCGCCTTTAACGCGCAACGCAATTTTTGTTTTTCCATCAATGGATTTTTCTTCAAATCGGTAACGAACAGATGCAAAACCTCCGTTGTTTTCTGTTGAAACTGTGCCCGAAAACACGCCGAACCCATCGTTGTTTACTCGAATGGTGGAATTGGAGACACCGCCCATAACACCATCGTTAAGGACGTACCAATCGTTTGCTTTAGATTCTTTACTGAAGTTGTATATCATTGAATCAAGATTTGGTTGAGATCCTCCGCAAGCAAGAAGGGCAAAAAGAGCCAGGTGTAGTATAAACATATTTTTTATTTGAAAGATCATTTCGATTGACCTGCTTCTTCCTTTTTTATTAGTTCCAAGATGTCCTCGGCTTCTTTAACGAGCGCGTCACTAGCAGTTCGGTTTGTCTTGGACATGTGGAAAGACTCTTCCATTTTCTTTTTGTAAGCCTCTTGAAGCTTTTCGTTTTTCGTTTTTCGTGAGAAGAATCCCATTGTGTTTAGTTTTTAATTGCGTTTAATAATTCCTTTGATAGAGGAGTCGCCTTTGGGGAGAAAATTTCTTGCAATGCTCCTTCTTCATTGACTAAATATTTTTGAAAATTCCACTTTACCTTTGAGTCTAAAGAACCATTCAATTTGCGCTTTGTAAGCCATTCATAAATTGGATGTTGATCCGATCCTTTGGTGTTTAGTTTTTCAGTTATTGGAAATGTAACGCCATAGTTTACGCTACAGAAACTCTGTATGTCGTCTGCGTTTCCCTTTTCTTGAAATCCAAATTGATTGCACGGCAAACCGATTATAATGAGCTTGTCTTTCTCTTGTTCAGATAGCTTTTGAAGTTCTTCGTATTGATACGTGAACCCACACTTCGAGGCCACATTTACAAATAGAATCTTCTTACTCTTTAAGCCAGAAAGTGATAAGTCAGACCCGTCTAATGCTTTAACCTTAATGTCGTAAAGACTTGTTTTCGGCGCTTGAACTGATGTCACCTTTGGCACCGTTCCTAATGTAAATAAATCGAATAAACCCATTGTTGAAAATTGATATGTCTACTACAAAATCATTGACCTGTTTAATGATTTCATTATAAAGTTAAACAAAATAATTTGTTAATTGGTTTTCTTCCCTATTTTCATCAAGTGGCAGGAATGGGAAGTTGAACAGGAGTGCGGTTAATAGAAGGAATATTTAATTATTTAATTGCCTCTAGAACTTTCTTTTTGGTGGCAATAATTTCCATCTGTAGTTTCAATGGTTCTGTATTGAAAACCGTGTGTCCGGATTCTTTGAACCAAACAAACTCTTTCGTGGGGGCTTTTACGGATTTGTAGTAGCGCTTAACGAGGTAATGAGATTTTTGTTTGTCTCCAATCCCTTCAAAAAGGAATAAAGGGCAATTTAGCTCCGGAGTAAGGGTAAATTGATCGGTTTGGACAGATGAATTCCAAAGCGGAAACCACATGTCCATCCATTCAAAATAGACGTCTCTGAAGTCTGCTCTTTTGGCAAAATCTACACCGTTGTAAATGAATAACCATCTTTGCTGGTAGAATAAATCTAATTTAGTTTCAAGCGGAATTGTTTTCTTTCTTCGCCCATTTCTTCAACATTTTCACGGTCAGCTGTGTTGCTTTAACTTGATCGATAATTGGACTGATTGAAATATAAGCATGAACGAGTTCCGGATGTTTTTTAGCAAGATCAAATCCTAAGACTGAACCCCACGAATGAGAAACCAAAAACAGTTTTTTTCGATTGTATTTTTTGAGTAAGTACCGAACCAATTGCTCGCAGTCATTTTGCATTTACTCAACGCTGAGAGGATCATCAACAGAGTTTGTGTCTAATGTTTTTCCTGTTTTTCGCTGGTCCCATTGCACAAAGATGAATTCCTCTATCAATGAATCGGAAAACGTTTCTGTTGCACCCATGTAAGTCCTTCCCGGTCCTCCATGAAGAAAAAGAAGAATTGGATTTGCAGTATCGCTCGCTTCCGTTTTAATGAATTGAAGAATGTTTCCAATCTCAACATATTCTGTCGTGTCAAGCGCTAAAGTGTCATTTTCTAGAACAGACGAGAAGGAGGTGAAACTAAAAAGGGAACCCGTTAAAATGCAAATGAGAAGTTTCATGGATGAAAGCTTAGAAGTGTTAATCTTCAGAACGATCGACCAACCGTTGGTTAATATCTTTGGATGGATTCACCCCGAGTTTCTTTAAATCCTGAATGCGTTTCGTTAAGTTTCCAGAGCCGTCAACCATTTTGTTCATGGCATCTTTATACGTTTTACTTGCAGTATCCATTTGACTTCCAAGTTTCAAAAGATCGTCTGTAAATCCAACAAACTTGTCGTAAAGATTTCCTGCTTGTCGTGCTATTTCCTCAGCGTTTTTATTCTGTAAATCCTGTTTCCAGATATAAGATATTGTTCGCAACGTTGCAAGCAGTGTAGATATCGAAACGATTACAATGTTCTTGTCCAATGCTTTTTCAAACAAACCTTGATCTTCTCTCAATGCCAATGTCAATGCGGGTTCATTTGCAACAAACATCAAAACGTAATCGGGTGAGTTGATGTCATGTAGTTTTTGGTAATCCTTCCCTCCAAGTAATTTTAGATGCCCATTAATGCTGTCCAAATGCTGCTTTAAATACTGTGCTCTTTGATCTTTGTCCTCTGTGTCATGATAGTTGCTGTAGGCCGTTAACGAAACTTTAGAATCCAAAATAAGGTTCTTGCCGTCAGGTAGATTGATGATATAATCCAAGCGTTGATTGCTGCCGTCTTCGGTTTTTAAATTCGTTTCCTTAGAATAATGAATGTCTTTTTGAAGCCCCGCTTTTTACAAAATCGATTCAAGCTGCATCTCTCCCCAATTTCCTTGTACTTTAGAATCTCCGCGTAAAGCTTGCGTTAAACTTCTCGTTTCCTGGGTGATTTCCTGATTCAATTCTTGCAGCATTTTTAAGTGCTTGTCTAATGTTGCAGAGCGTTGAATGTTCTTTTCGTTATTGTCCTCAACTTTCTTTTGAAACTCACTGATTTTCTCTTTCAATGGATTCAAAATCACATCTAAGTTCTTCTTGTTTTGATCTGTGAATTTGCTTGTCTTTTCCTCTAAAATTTTATTGGCAACAAGTTCGAATTCCTTGGTGAATTTCTCCTGCAACGAATTCAATTCTTCTTTTTGGTCCTCAATTTTTTCTTCGAGAGCATTGTACTTGCTTTTCCACTCCGTTGCGCTCTTTAGTTCATTTTGATGTGCTTCTCGTAGTTGAGAAACATCTGTTTTGGAGGTCTCCAATTCGATTCTTGAGCTCTGTGCAGAATTTTCTAAAGTCGCATTGTCAATTTTGAGCTGTTGTATAGAATTATCGGCTTCATTATTTGAAGACGAAGTAAGTTTTGCAGCCAAAAAACCGATAATTCCACCAGCGATTAAGCCAATGACCAAGAGAATGTAATCCATGGCTTAAAAGTAAGCAATATAACCGAAATGAATCTTTCCGTTACTGAGAAGAATCGGATTATTGAGTTGCTTTCCGAGGGCATAAGAGATTGAGAAAACCCCGAGATTTGTTCTAAATGAGAACCCTGCTCCAAAGCCAAAAGGCGCGTCATTGTAGTAATTCGTTGCGTTGTTTTCATACCAAGTTTGATCCGCGAAAGCAAAGACATGCGAGTTCTTATCTAGCAGGAATCTGTATTCTATAACGGTTGTGCTCCGAGTCGTCGCAAAGAGCTCATCCTCGTTAAATCCTCGTTGTGCATCGAGTCCACCAAACCGGAACAATTCGTTTTCAAAAATAGCATCGGCAGAATAGAATTCAGTGACATTATTGATGCGCAGAATATGCCTTTTATGGAGAGGAAGGAAATATTCTGCATCAACAATTCCTCTAAATGTTCCCGATTTTATAACCTGAGCGGAATCATTTATTTGTGACTTTCTATTTCCCGCAGATGCCGTTACTTTTAGGTTGAAACCCCTCGTAGGATTCGGCAAATAGTCGACACGAGTTGAGACGTATGAAAGTCCGTAATTGTTTGAACTAACACTACCTAGCTTACTAAAGCTTGGGTTGTTCAATCCTCCTTCCAAAACATCAGCCGACAAGTTTTGATAAAATGCCTTTAGGTAATTTCCGCGCTTCAAAAAGTATTGAACACCGACTGTAGAGTTTAATTCCAGGAAAGAAGTGTCACGTTTGTAAAGATCAAAAGTTCCATCGATTCCGAAAGATGTATTGAAAAGGAAAGGGTAGTTCAAATGCGATTTAAGCGACTGCGTTTTGTCACGAATACTTTGCCATCGAATGTCGAGAAGTTCGCCCCTTTTTAACAAGTTAAGAAGCTTTAAATTCAATTCACCGGTAATGGTTAGTTTTTCAGTGGCAGCATCGGGTTGTAATCCAACAATTCCATTAAATGAACTAATAGGAACGGACTTTAAATACAAGAAAAGCTCGCATCCTTCCTTTGTGTATAGTATTTCATGGGGTTTTAATTCTTGTAAAAAGGGGATTTGAGCAATACGATCTGAAATGTTTTTTAGTTTCGATTCATCAAATAGCGCACCTTCCTTTATGTCTAAAAGGCTCGAAACAAACTTTTTGGATACGGATGAATCGCCTTTAATGTGGATTTTCTGCCAAGTATAAATCTTCCCTTTGTCAATGTCAATATCCGCTTTCAAAACATTGTTGATGATTTCGTGATTGCTCAATTGAATCGCTACGAAAGGAAATCCATTGTTCAGGTAGGCGTTGTGAATTTTAGAAAGTAGGGCGCGCACTTCTCGCGGAGTAAATTCGAGACTGCTGATTAATTTTTCATTGATGCGCTCGTGTTTACCGATGAATTCAAGTTCTTTTTTGCCAATGCTCAATTCAGAACCATTGAATTTCGGCCCCAATGAGAAGTCGAGGGCTGCCCTTTTATTTGATTCATAATAGATGCTGTCGACGGAGGCGAGTAGATAACCTTTAGAGATCGCACTGTTTTGAAGGTCTGATGTATAGTTGATTGCACTTGTGCTGTCCTTGAATTGCGTACTTGGATTCTTTATAAAACTCTTGTAACTGGTATTCTTGTACACAAGTGTGTATTTTTTTTGACCGTATCCTAAAAAGGGCAGGCAGAATATGAAAATCAAGTAGATTGTGCGCATCCGAGTTTCTAACGGTATGAAAATTAGTTTATTTCAATAAGAAACTGGCATCATTTCGAATGAAAAGTGTAATTTTTTATTGATTCAGCGTTATGCGTTAGCGCATCAGCGCTTTGAAAACTAAAAAAAGCTATAATTATGAAAAGAGTATTCGCCTTTGCAGTCCTCGGATTGATCCTTACTGTAGTAATTTCTTCTTGCAAACATGGAAAGAACCACAAACCATGTGAGTCGTATGGAAATAAAAGTGGCAGTGTAGAACACGTTGCACCTGAGGAAATACCTTCTTAAATATCAGATTATTGTTAATAATAGATTTAATAATTGACGAACTGTAACTTTTGTTGGGTGAAAATTGTGTTTTGTGAATTTCAGCTCGATTCCTAGTGCCGTTATGTTTAATACGTTTCTATCTATTAAATTTCACTGGTTTTTGAGTTTCAGAGGGTTGTATGTGGATAAGATTATTCCAGTGATTATACAATTTATCGTAGATTTGTCGTTATATTGTATACAACAGCAATCGTAATAGAACCTTAGTATTAACATTAAAACCAACCGACATGAAGAGAGTATTGGCATTTGCATTTTTAGGTTTGATCTTGACAGCAGTAGTAGCTTCTTGTGGATCATCTAAAGGTGGACACTGTGAT
>JAWUWJ010000093.1:0-15876 GCA_034111925.1 Crocinitomicaceae bacterium | reverse complement strand
TTTGAGCTCCCGTGCCAACAGCTGTTCCGTTCGCTCCGATTATTGCAACAGGATTAAGAGCATCATAGCACCCCCAATCTGCGGAGCTTGATGCAATATCACTTATTGAACAAACCATGCCTTTATTAATATCAAGTGGATTTACCCAAAAAACGACCCCTCCATCTCTGAAATCTCCAATTGCCGCAGGAATTTCTGAAACATCCGTAAGTGTAATTGTGACTGAAGAAACGTCTGAGTTTTTGCCATTGTCAGCTTCAACTGAAGCTGTAATAACAGGATTGATTTCATAATTGAACAATGAGGCATCGTCTACAGTTAATACACCTGTTGTGGCATCAATACTCAATGCTCCAGCGGGAACCGAAGAAGTTAAGGTGTAAGTGATATAACTTTTTTCCGTAGTTGCTACAACCGTTCCGACAACTGTTCCAGACGTTGGGTTTTCATCCATGGTAACAGATAAGTCGTCTGCGTATACGTTTTTGTCCTTGTTACAAGAAGAAAATAATACTAAGCTAATCGCCATCAATAGTATTGCAGTGAATTTTAAAGTGATTTTCATACTTATAAGTATTTGCTGAATCGACGGTAATCAATAAGACCATCGCGGATTGGATATTTAATAAGAATGCTCCTTATGGTAAATTAGAAACATCAATTGTACTTGTGTTTTCAGTTTCAGTTATAGTTGCCCTGTCAGACATCTTAAAGATAGCAATTGTTTTGATAATCAAGCAATTACTTTTTAATTGTTGATGGGTACTTCTGCGGGATTGGGATCAGTTTCTACTAATAATTGGGCAGTAGTGGGCCAAATCGGTTGAGATGCCCCATTCGTGAATGGTGACTTAAGTAGATGCGAAAAAATAGAAAAGAGTATTTAAATTAAAATATTCTATTTATTTCATAATTAGGCTGTTGGGTAAAATACGTAGGGTTACGTTCGGAATTGCTTACTCAAAACTCTTTAAAAGTAATCCCAAGATGTTTTGAGCAGCAGCTGAAATTTTAGTTCCAGGACCAAATACGCCAAATACTCCCGCTTCATATAGGAAGTCATAATCTTGCTTCGGGATTACACCTCCAGCGATAACCATGATATCTCCTCGACCCAATCGCTCTAGTTCTGCAATCACTTGTGGAACTAAAGTTTTATGTCCAGCGGCCAAAGATGAAACGCCTAAAATATGAACGTCATTTTCAACGGCCTGTTTTGCTGCTTCTTCTGGAGTCTGGAAAAGTGGTCCAATGTCTACGTCGAAACCAATATCAGCAAATGATGTGGCAATTACTTTTGCACCACGATCATGTCCATCTTGGCCCATCTTCGCAATCATTATTCTCGGTCTTCGTCCTTCAAGTTTACTGAACTTGTCAGCCATTTCTTTGGCCAAATTGAAATCTTTGTCTTCCATAGATTCAGATGAATATACTCCGTTAATTGACCGAATTGTAGCTTGGTACCGACCGTAAACATTTTCCATAGCTGTTGAGATTTCTCCCAATGAAGCGCGCGCTCTGGCACATCGAACAGCAATTTCTAAAAGATTCCCTGTCTTGTTTTTAGCTGCATCTTCCAACTCCTTTAACAAGGCATCAACGTTCTCTTGGTCTCTGTTTTCTTTTAAATCATTTAATCTTTCGACCTGTGAATCTCGGACTTTAGAATTATCAACCTCAAGAATTTCAATTTCATCTTCCTTCTCTAGCTGGTATCGATTTACTCCAACGATAACGTCTTTGTTTGAGTCAATTCGAGCTTGCTTTCGCGCAGCTGCTTCTTCGATTCTCATTTTCGGAAGTCCAGTTTCAATCGCTTTTGCCATTCCACCTAATTCTTCCACTTCTTCAATTAATTTCCAAGCTTCATTAATCAATTCTTCTGTCAATTTCTCAACATAATAACTGCCTCCCAAAGGATCAACATGCTTAGTGATTCCCGTTTCTTCTTGTAAGAATATTTGAGTGTTCCTCGCTATTCTTGCCGAAAAGTCAGTAGGAAGTGCAATCGCCTCATCCAACGCATTCGTATGAAGTGATTGGGTTCCGCCTAACGCAGCAGCCATTGCTTCGATGCACGTTCTAGCAATATTATTGAAAGGGTCTTGTTCTGTTAAACTCCATCCCGATGTTTGACAATGCGTTCTTAAAGCAAGAGATTTTTTGTTTTCAGGGTTGAATTGATTGACCAATTTCGACCAAATTACACGGCCTGCGCGCATTTTGGCAATTTCAGTGTAATGATTCATTCCAATGGCCCAGAAGAAGCTTAAGCGGGGAGCGAAAGTGTCTACTTTCATTCCTGCGTTAATTCCTGCTCTGAGGTATTCCAATCCATCTGCGAGTGTATAAGCAAGTTCAATTGCTGCCGTTGCTCCGGCTTCTTGCATGTGATATCCTGAAATCGAAATCGAATTAAACTTCGGCATTTTTTGAGCTGTGTACTCAAAGATGTCCGAAATAATTTTCATGGAAGGCAATGGCGGATAGATGTATGTATTCCGCACCATGAATTCTTTCAAGATATCATTCTGAATTGTTCCTGCCAATTCCTTTTTATCAACTCCTTGTTCTTCTGCTGCAAGGATATAGAATGCCATAATTGGCAAAACTGCTCCGTTCATTGTCATTGAAACGGACATTTTATCCAAAGGAATTTGATCGAATAGAATTTTCATATCCAAAATGGAATCGATCGCAACTCCCGCTTTCCCTACATCTCCGACAACTCTTTCGTGATCAGAATCATATCCTCGGTGCGTTGCTAAATCAAAAGCAACGGAAAGTCCTTTTTGTCCAGCGGCCAAGTTACGTCTGTAAAATGCGTTCGATTCTTCAGCAGTAGAAAACCCTGCGTACTGTCTCACGGTCCAGGGACGAATAGCAAACATGGAAGAATATGGGCCTCTTAAATAAGGCGGAATTCCAGACACAAAGCCAATGTGTTCGATATCTTGAACATCTTTTTCTGCGTAAAAATTCTGAATGTCAATTTTTTCAGCTGTCGCGAAATTTGAAACTTGATTCATTTCTCCCGCAGCAGATTCAGTACGGTAGTCAATTTTACTAAAGTCTACTCTTTTCATACCAAGCTATTTTTTGATTCCATATCAAATACGAGAGGCTCGATTCCTAAATAGGACGATCTCTTTACCCATTCAGCCTCTTTTTCATCAGGACTCGGGTATTTGTTCATTCCAATTCCAATAATCTTTCCAGCTTGAAAAGCATCGATACGCTCTTGTCGTTTTGATTTAACATCATTGACAAATGAGTTCAATTCAGATTCCTTGAAAAGGCCTTCATTTTGTTCTATTGATTGAAAATAAGACCATGCTTTTTCTCCGATCAATTTCGTTAAAGCTTCGACAGAGTAACTTCCTCCTGAAGGATCAATGACTTTATCGAAATAAGATTCCTCTTTCAAGATTAATGAAATATTCAAAGCCATTCGTTTTGCAAGCTCTGAAACTCCATTGTTTGAATAGAGATCATAAGGCAATACGAGAATACTATCAGCGCCATTCGATGCAGACATTGTTTCCGTCGTTTGTCGTAACAAGTTCGTGTATGGATCTTTCAATGATTTATTTGTGTGACCAATAACCGCAGTGATATTGCAATTGTAAGTGCAACTGTGTTTTGGCTTATAAGCGTCAATGACCTTAGACCACAATTGGCGCAAAGCTCTGAATTTCGCGATTTCATTAAAGTAATTGCTACCAACTCCGATATGGAAATGAACCATTGCTGAAGCTTCATCAATCGTTAATCCAGACTCCATCAAGTTCAATAAATATTCATGTCCGATATTTAATGAAAAAGCAATTTCTTGCCAAGAAGTAGCGCCCAATTGTTGAACACCAAATCCATTCACAAGCAATACGGGGTGTTGTTGATAGCTGGATGCTTCAACTATTTTATTGATAATTCCCAATCCAGTTGCCATTGGATCAAAGTTGAAAGAAGCATTGTTTAATTGATTGCCAATGATCTCTTTAATCGCACTATAATCATTGATTGATGGAACGTCAAATTGTGCTTTGATGTATTCGAATTTTATTTCTGAAAGCACTTTGTTCCAATCGCAATCGGTTTTTGTCGTTTTGAAAACAAGAAGATCTGCGCCTTTCATAAGGGAGTCCAATGCTTCTTTATTTGCTTTGGATTCATCTGATATTTCAATCAGAGTTCCATTCATCCAATTGTTGTCGGATGTTTTTAGGCCTCGAGTATATGGGAAATTTCCAGGAGCTTCGTTCTTACTAGCTGTTTCATCTTGATGATAATAGGCCTTGAAATCCAATTCTTCTATTGGATCATGGAATTCTAATACCGAATGCTCTTTACCTTTAAGGTCTTGGATAATTTGATCTTTCCATTGACTCAATGAGCTTTTATCGAATGCACTAAAAAAACTATTCATTTTCAATCTTTACGTTGTTCCTGTTTTAATGCAATTACTAGAAGTAAAAGCCTAATAAATACAACAGTTGGTCTATGATATAAAGTTACATGAACTATTCAGATTAAGCGTCTGTCAAGCGAAATATTTGAAGATTTGGTGCGAGAAAACATAGCCGACAATTATCCCGTATCCGAGAATCGTAGATGAATAGCCTCTTTCTTTCCAGTAGAGCCAACTGAGGACACCGATAATTACGGCAGGAATAATGGGGTAGACGTAGAGGTACATTTGCATTAGATCAATTCGAATTGTTGAAAATGATGCGTCATGTGTTTACTATGTAACGCTAGAAGATGTTTGTTGTTCAATTCCCCAAAGCTTGGATGCATTGTTTCAAAATCTGGGTTTTCAATATAGAAAGCTTCAAATTCGCCCCATTTATTTTCAAACTCTGAAATAGCTGATTCAAGGTTATTGTTCCTGAATTTTTCACGGATGGGAAAAAACTTCGCGTTGAAATTTTTTGGCAATGGATATTCAGAAAATAAAAAAGCTTGTGCTTTCACTACTTTATCTTCAGGGATTTCAAGTTTGAGATCGGCTATTTTTCCCATGGTTAAATCAATCCAATCGGATAAATGTTCTACCATGCCTTGAGCAGATAATGTTCCCCAAAGAGGTTCCTTGTCGTGCTTAAGATTGGAAATGTGATTTTGAAAATTTTCGAGGGTAGGCTCTAGAAATGACATTGAAATTATTTTCCGATTAAAATATTCAAACTTTTCGGAACAACACTAACGTTGATTTCGTTTTTTACATCAACAGGTTCACCGTCATAATGAGCAAGCTTTTTAGACAACTTCAATTTTGCTGTTTTAAAAGGAATGATTTCAGAATGTCTCGACTTCCCACTTTTCTTCATGAAGAAACGGTAAACGATCGAAGGTGCAGACCAAATTGAAAATGGCTTTAATACGACAAGCTCTAACTCGCCATCTGTAACATCTGATTTTGGTGAAATTGTAAATCCATTACCAAATTGCGATGAATTTGCAACCGTCAATAGAACTACAGGAAGTGTTTTCACTTTTCCGTCAATATCAATTGTGGCGTTTATTGGATTGTATTTTAAGAACTCACGCAGGATAAGTTGAACGTATCCCCAAAAACCACGTCTGTGGTGTGTATCGAATTTTTTGGCAATTACTGCATCAAATCCATAACCTCCAACTCCTAAGAATGATTTTTCATTTACAAGGACAGTATCCATTGCAATTGAGTTTGAATCATTAATGCAAAGAATTGCATCTTTTAGATTCATCGGGATATTCAAGTGACGCGCCAATCCATTTCCTGATCCAGTAGGAAGGATCGCCAATTTCGTTTTTGTACCAATCAAAGCTGTTCCAACTTCGTGAACAGATCCATCACCACCAACAGCACAAACAATATCGATCCCTTCCTTAGAAGCTTGAGTCGCTAGCGCTTTTGCGTGTTTTTTATATTCAGTGTAAACAAGAGTATAATCAAACTGGTCTTGATTGAGATTGTTCTCAATTAAACCAGGAATGATATTTTTCTTACCAACTCCAGATATAGGGTTAATTATGAATCTAATGCTTTGTTTCATTTATCGTTGTTTGGTTTTGAAGAAGGTCATGGTTATAACGTTGAATCATAGCCTTTATTTTCATCTCTACCGATTGTGACTCCTTTTTATAATATGAAAGGGAATCCTTTAAATCTACTTTTTTCAGAGTGTAATTGTACAAACTCCGTGCCTTATTGTCCGAAAACATTGTCATTCTACCATCTTTAAAGTGGCTATACGCACCAGACATATAGACTAGAGCATCGCCTCCCTTCGGACTGTAGTATGAATTACCAAATGCATAATAATCGGTTTCGATATTTAATAGATCCAATATTGTGGGCATAATGTCCAACTGTTGAAAGGTTCTATCGCTTCTCTCTGCCTTTAAATTTCCTCCTGGGTGATAAAACGCGATTGGAACTCTAAAAATGTGTGTCCTTTGGTTATACACCTTCGATGTTGTTGCCGGTGTATGGTCAGCTAAAAGTACGAATAAAGTATTATTAAACCAACTTTGTTTTTTCGCTTCTTCAAAAAACTTTTTCAGTGAATAATCACCATAATTTATCGACGCACATATTTCTTGAGGCCCTCGTTTCACCTTGCTCCTCATGTGCTTAGGTATAAAGTAAGGGTGGTGCGATGAGATTGTGAAAATTGTACTAAAGAAGGGTTCCTTCATTTTACTCATTTTCCGTACACTCCATGGGTTGAAATATTCATCTAAAATCCCCCACGTTTTATCATAATGATCGTCATTGTTGTACTCGTATCTTCCGTAATAATGATCGAATCCGCAAATTCGAGAGAATCCATCAAAACTCATTGAGCCGTTTGTCGCGCCATGGAAAAATGCAGACTCATATCCGTGTTTCTTTAATATGTTCGGTAAGGTATTGATCTTATTGTTGCCATACGGCGATGAAATGTAGGCGTTCTCCATCAATGTTGGCATCGAAGCGATAACAGCGGGAACGGCTTCAATGGAGCGTTTTCCATTCGCAAAACTATAGTCGAAAGTAAGCGATTGGCCGATGATTGAATCCAAGAATGGTGTATATCCTTTTCCGCTGTTGTAAGCGCCGACAAATTCAGTACCGAAGCTTTCAAGCATGATAATCACGACATTCGTCTTGTCTGGAAGAATGTTTTGTGGTTGGGTTGTTTTGATGGGGTCGAAATAGCGCAATGCTTCCTCGTCTGACATGTAGCGCACCGGTTCAAGTCCACCTTGATCGATTGTTTTGATCATTGTAAATGCCGTTGGAAGTACGAATGCTAAGTTCTCGGGCTCCGTGTATCGAGTCGCTTCAATGATTCCAATCGGTTTTAAATTGAATCCTCCTCGGCCAATTACAAATAAAGTCGGCATCATTATAAAGAACCAAATGATGTTGGTTTTATAAAAAGTCTTGCCCGTCAATCGAGTTACAGCCTTTCGATCGATTCTTCTGTATAGATACTCAGTCAGTACAATTAGGAGAATGTAAAGGACAATTACAAACCAAAAATCCTGTAAGAAGGTTCCCCAAAGTTGACCTAAATCACCTCCTCCGCCAAACATTGACCAAATATCGAAAGTTGATCTTTTGCTCGTGTATTTGAAATATTCAACATCCATCAAGTTCAAACCAATTATTAACGCACTTGTTATATGGAAATAGAGTTTGAAGCAGATCTTGTAGGCTTTGGTGTGACGGAATGGAACGGGCAACAAGTACAGTCCGTAATAAGGAATGAATAACAAGCATATTGTTATTATATCGAACCAAATCGCGACAATGAAATCCGAAAAAGATAGGTTTTGAAACGCAGAAAGGTTGGACAATAAAAAGACAATCCGGGTGAAATACATCGTCATTAAGATGATTCCAAATCTTTTCAAAAGAATTAAAACGTGATCTGGAAGAATGCCGATTATTCGCTTCATTAATTCAAAATTAGGCATTAATGTTGGTTTCTAAGTCAACATACTATCAACAATGGAGTATGAATAGCGGTCAATAAATAATTCATACAGTTTAGTACTTACATCAATCGTAGAATTTTAATAATTGGTATCTTTCGCTCATGAATATTAGAAACATCTCCCTCGCATTTGCTTTGTCATTGATGACAACTATGGTTTTTAGTCAAATTGAAATTTCTGACGGTACACAGACATCGGAACCAGTGAAAGAAGTCAGTTTGGACATTTTGCCGCCACTATCCACAACTGAATTTTTTGTGATCGCCAATTGGTCGCGCAATTCGAGAAGATTAATAGAAAACGATAACAACAGCGGAGTCTATGCAGATCCATTGGGGACTAGAGCAGATGAATCATTTTTAAATACATGGTCATTCGGAATTGGAATCAAACAACGTGTTCATGAATACCTGACTTGGGAAGGCGGAATTACGTATTTGCAAAATGGTGAATCTTATTTATTTGAAGCTGCCGATACGCTTCATAGCTATGAAACGACGTATTCATATATCACGATGCCGATAAAGGTTTACTTTACGTATGGAAACACGGTTCGTTTGTATGCCGGTGGTGGTTTGGTTCCTAAAATGTTTCTTAACTACAAACAAGACCGTGTATTTGTTGATGCCGTGAACGCAGAAACAACAGAAGCATTTAAAACTCAAAATGGCTTTAATACATTTGCATTGAGCGCTGTTGCTAACATTGGTGTTCAATTGAATTTAGGAAAGAAAGTGTCAGTGCTATTTATGCCAGAATACCGTGTTCAATTGACGACATCAAACGAAAAATCAGATTCATACAAGCATTTCAATAGAGCATTCGGATTTAATATGGGATTAACTTACGGCTTGTAAATATGACGCAAATAAGAGAAGTAACTTCGTATTTAGAATCTCTCGCACCATTATCGAGTCAAGAGTCGTACGATAATTGTGGATTGATTGTAGGCGATCCGACGTCAGAAGTGAATGGTGTTCTCCTTTCGCTTGATTGCATTGAAAAAACGGTCGAAGAAGCAATTGAATTGGGGTGTAACTTAATAATAGCCCACCATCCAATTGTATTCAAAGGTTTGAAGAAAATCAATGGGTCTGATTATATCCAAAGAACGGTTATCAAGGCAATCAAAAATGATATTGCGATTTATGCGATTCATACGAATTTGGACAATTATCGATTTGGTGTCAATTATGAAATCGGATCTCGACTTGGATTGAAAGATTTACGTATTCTTTCACCCAAATCAAATGTTCTAAATACAATCACGTGCTTCGTTCCAAACGATCATTTGGAATCGGTATCTAAATCAATGTTCGATGCAGGTGCTGGAGCTATTGGTGATTATTCAAATGTTGGATTCTCGAGCAAAGGGGCGGGAACGTTTCTTCCAAATGAAAATGCCAAACCATTTGATGGTGAAAATGGAAAATTAAATGAGATCACTGAAACACGTTTTGAAGTCGTTTGTTCAAGTCACGTTACTGGATCTGTGATTTCTGCAATGATAGAGGCGCATCCTTATGAAGTGGTCGCTTATGATATTAGTGCTTCCGTTAATTCAAATCCTTACGAAGGAAGTGGAATGATTGGAGAGCTAGAAAAAGAGGTGGATGAAATCGAATTTTTAAATTTTGTGAAAAAGGAATTTAAATGTGGCGTGATTCGACATACAGACTTAATGGGCAAGCCTATTAAAAAAGTAGCATTTTGCGGAGGAGCTGGAAGTTTTTTATTGAATCAAGCGAAAAAATCCGAGGCAGACATTTTTATAACGGGAGACTACAAATACCACGAATTTTTTGACGCGGAAGGACAGATCGTAATCGCCGATATTGGACATTTTGAAAGCGAACAATTCACTTCGAACAGAATAGCCTCAATTTTGAAGAATAAATTCACTACATTTGCGCTTCATTTAACGGTGGTTAATACAAACCCAATAAATTATTTTTGACAGATGGCAAAAACTGCAACTAAAAAAGAGGCGACAGTAGCTGAAAAATTAGACAGTCTATATAATTTGCAATTAATTGATTCTGAGATTGACAGAATTAGAACAGTGCGAGGTGAGCTTCCATTGGAAGTGCAAGATTTAGAAGATGAACTTGCTGGACTCGATACTAGAATTGCTAAGATGGAAGAGGAGTTGGCAACACTTGATGCTGATGTTTCTGACAGAAAAAATGCAAACAAAGACGCTGAAACAGCGATCGCGAAGTATAAAGAGCAACAAAACAACGTTCGTAACAATAGAGAATTCGAGTCAATTTCAAAAGAGATTGAGTACCAAGAATTGGAAATTAAATTGAACGAGAAGAGAAGTAAAGAATCTAAAGCTAAAGTTGGACATAAGAAGGATATTCTTACGGAAGGTAAAGAGCGTAGAACACTTCGTTCACAAGATTTAGAATCTAAAAAAGCTGAATTGGACGAAATCATTGCTGAGACTCAAACGCAAGAGGACAAGTTGATGAAGAAGTCTAAGTCTGCATTGAAGAACTTAGATGCTCGTTTGGCTGGTGCTTATTCAAGACTTCGTTTAAACGCGAAAAATGGTTTGGCTGTTGTTCCTGTTGATCGTGATTCATGTGGTGGTTGTTTCAACAAGATTCCACCTCAACGTCAATTAGATATTCAAACAAAAAAGAAAGTTATCGCTTGCGAGCACTGTGGACGCGTATTGGTTCCAGGTGAAGAAGAAGAGGTGGCAGCAGAATAATTATTATACTATTTAGGGTGAAAGCCGTCTCGGTTCAACTGAGACGGCTTTTTGCCGCTTAGAAAAGATGAAGTTTTCAGATTTCAAAATATCAGACGAGATTAAGCAACAATTAGAGAGCTTAGGTTTCAAACGTCCAACGGACATCCAATTCAAAGCCATTGGCCATATTTTGGATGGGGAAGACGTCATGGCTATTGCCCAAACGGGAACGGGTAAGACCGCCGCGTTTGCAATTCCAACGATTCATCTTATTCAGAAAAAGAAAACCAAATACACCAAAGGAACAGTTCGTTGTCTTGTAATGGTTCCAACACGGGAATTGGCAAAGCAAATTGCTGGTGTTTATCGTGAGATTGGAAAATATACGGGCGTTAAAGTTTTTGGACTTTTCGGTGGAGTAGAGCAAGATCAACAAATTGCAACGCTGAATAACGGTGTTGATGTTTTGGTTGCCACTCCAGGTAGAATGTTTGATTTGATTTCTCAAGGAGTTCTTGATCTTTCTAAATTGGACTTTTTGGTTTTAGATGAAGCCGATTTAATGTTAGACCTTGGTTTCGCAAAAGATATTTCAGATGTGATGAGGTTCATTCCTCAAAAACGTCAAACGCTGTTCTTTTCAGCAACAATTTCTAAAAAGATTAAGTCTTTGGCGTACGACTTAGTTCGAAATGCAATTCGAATTCAAATTTCAGCGAAGAATCCTGTAGCGAAAAATATTTCACACTCCGTAATGTTTGTGGAAATGGACGATAAGCGTTTCTTCTTGGAGAGCATGATTAAAGAGTATCCTGAAAAAAAGGTGGTTGTCTTTGGCAGAACAAAGGTTCGTGTTGGTCGAATTGTTGAAGCTATGAAGCGCGTAGGAATTGAAGCCGAGGCTTTGCACGGTGGAATTGAGCAACGAGAACGTTTTGATATTCTTGATCGATTTAGAGCTTCTGAAAATAAAATTTTGATTACTACAGATGTTGCAGCGCGTGGAATTGATATACCAAGTGTAGAATATGTTGTGAATTATGATTTGCCTGAAGATCCTGAGAATTACGTTCACCGATGTGGACGAACGGGGAGAGGTAAGAATAAAGGACAGGCGATTTCTTTCTGCAGCGAAGATGAAAAGCCGTTGTTAGTCGAAATTGAGAAGTATACTGGTGAAGATATCGAGCAGTACGAAGTTTCTTTGGATGAATACCGCGAGATTCTAAGTGAATCTGAAGACGGAACCAACAATTGGCAATGGTTATTGAAAAAGGACAGCGAAGAGACGGGGACGGAAGACGAGTGGTAGACTTTACATAATATTCACTTCTCTTTCCAATAGAACGCCGAATTTTGAATTGACATCCTCAATGATTTGTGTAGAAAGATCGTAAATGTCTGATCCAGAACTATCGTCGTAATTCACAAGAACCAAAGCTTGATTTTTGTGAACTCCATAAGATCCAATCGTTTTTCCTTTCCATCCGGCTTGTTCAATTAACCATCCTGCAGCCAACTTAATCTTTCCATCAGGTGCTGGATAATTCGGGAATTTCTCGAATTTCGTTTTCAATTGGTCAACAATGCTTTGGTCAACAACTGGGTTTTTAAAGAAGCTTCCTGCATTTCCAATCTCAGCAGGGTTTGGAAGTCGCGATGATCGAATGGCAATCACGGCATCACTTACATCACGAATTTTCGGATATCGAATTCCCTTTTTGTCCAATTCAGCTTTTATCGCTCCGTAACTCGAATTGATTCTGTGCGACATCGCAAGTCTGTAGGTTACTGAGAGAATGATATATTGGTTCTTTAATTTTCTTTTGAAGACACTTTCTCGGTAGCCGAATTCGCACTGTTTTTTATCGAAGGTATGGATTTCGCCACTTTCAATGTGGTAAGCCTCCAGATCCACAAAAACATCTTTGATTTCCGTTCCATAAGCTCCAATGTTCTGCATCGGGCTTGCTCCAACGCTTCCAGGGATAAGTGATAAGTTTTCAACTCCGCCAAAACCTCTCTTAATGCATTCTAAAACGAATGTATGCCAGACTTCTCCAGCACCAACCTTCACGTAGGCTTCGTCATCATTTTCATAAATAACCTCAAATCCTTTAATTTCATTTTTAATAACGAGTCCGTTAAAGTCTTTGGTAAACAGGATGTTACTTCCGCCTCCTAGGACTAATAATTCATCATCGCCTTTTTCGCTCAATGCGGTTTTGAGTTCTTCAACAGTAGAAAATGAAGTGTACCGATTGGCGAATACTTCTATTCCAAAAGTATTATGAGGCTTGAGACTTACGTTTTGACTAATCATGAATCAAAAATACTGTTCTCTGCCCTTCAATTTTGACAACTGGAAATTAATTACTCACGTCGAGATGTTGTTAATTCCACGCCGCGAAGTTATCTTTGGAATATGAAATTAAGACAAGTCGATTTAGCCGATATAAATAAATTCTCCGACAACACGCTTATGCAGGTTTTGGGAATGGAATGTATTGAAATTGGGGATGATTTTATCCGCGTTCGAATGCCTGTGGATAAACGCACGCATCAACCGATGGGGTTGTTACACGGCGGCGCGAGTGCTGCGCTGATCGAGACAATTGGTTCTATGGGATCGACTTTGTTATTGGATTTGGAGAAAGAAGTACCCGTTGGCCTAGAGGTCAATGCGAACCATGTCGGCGGAATGAGCGAAGGCAATGTTGTTGCTTTAGGTAAAATCGTTCATGCTGGAAAACGAACGCATCTTTGGCAAGTCGATATTACGAATGAAGAAACAGGAAAATTGATTTGCACAGGCCGATTGACAATCATGATAATTCCAAGACCATAATTGGGTGATCTATTAAAATACCGATTTCCGAATAAAGAGAAGCAGCAAAAGCAAGGTGATTTTGTTGCCTTAGAACATTTGGAGGGCTTTGAAGGTTTTGTCGTCAAAGCTTTCGTTGGAGAAACATATTTTGGATTTCAGGAATCAGAAGATTCTCTAGAAACGTATTCGAACTCTGAAATCAAACCAACTTGCTATTCTAAGAACGAATACCTCGATTTTGCCAATCAATACCTTGAAGATTTTAAAAAGGGTCGTGCTTCAAAAGCGATTCTATCTAGAATTAAAAAAGTCGAATTTTCATTGAATCCGGAAAGCTACTTTGACGCGCTTTGTGAAAAATACCCGACCGCATTTGTCTATTTAATTTCAAGCAAGGAATTCGGAACTTGGATAGGCGCGACTCCTGAAGTTCTTGTTTCTGTTGAAAATGGAAATGGTAAAACAATGGCGTTGGCGGGAACACGGCCTGCAAATGATTCAGTGGAATGGACGAGCAAGGAGCGAGATGAACAGCAGTATGTCACGGATTATATCGATTCGAAATTAAAAGAGCTTAGTATTGATTCAATTGAATCTGACGGTCCGAAGACAGTTTTATCGGGTCCTGTTGAGCATTTACGAACAGATTTTGAGTTTGAATTGAATGCCACGCGCCAAGTTGAATTGATAGAAGCGTTGCATCCTACACCAGCGGTTTGCGGTTTGCCTTTGCGTGAATCCTTTGAAATGATCAATGAAATTGAAGCGCATGACAGAGGATTGTATACGGGGCTAATTGGTTGGATTGGAGCAGAAACGCAACTGTATGTCAACCTGCGATGTGCTCAAATAATTGATGCAGAATGTTATCTATATGTCGGTGGTGGATTAACCATTGATTCCAATCCAGAAAATGAGTGGGTTGAAACGGAAAATAAAGCGAAAACACTATTGAACGTAATGGAAAACCTGTAATTTCGCAGTCAGAATGATTACAACAGCCAAATCGGGTATAGCGAGGTTTATAAATGCATGCGTTTCCAATGGAATGACACATGTTGTTTGTTCGCCTGGTTCAAGAAATGCTGCCTTGATTATTGCAATAGACAATCATCCTTCACTGGCTTCAATTGTCATTCATGATGAACGCTCTGCAGCATTTTACGCACTCGGAATGTCGCAACAATTGAAATCGCCTGTTGGACTTGTTTGTACTTCAGGTTCTGCAATGTTGAATTATTTCCCAGCAGTCGCCGAAGCGTTTTATCAATGTGTTCCAATCGTTGTGATGAGTGCAGATCGACCTCAAGAGTGGGTGAATCAAGGAGATGGACAGACGATCATGCAGGTTGGTGCGTATGGAAAACACATTCGCTACGAAGCTGAAATTTCAGAATTTGTTTCCGAAAACGAACACACCGAATTCGATAAAAAAATTAATGTTGGATTTAATATAGGAAACGGAAATTGGAAAGGACCAATTCATTTTAATTGTCCTATTTCAGAGCCGATGTACGATACAGTTGAGGCTGAATTGGATTCAATTGAAACGATTGCGTCAATCGAGATTCCAAACATCTTGACAGATGGGTTGTTATCAGAATTAAAAACGATTTGGGAAAGTTCAAAGCGTAAATTGATTCTTTGTGGGCAAATGGAAAAGGATGCATTTCTTCAATCCAAACTGTCCGATTTAGCAGTTGATAACTCAGTGATTGTAGTGGTTGAAAACACTTCGAACCTGATTGATCAAAGATTTATTCATTGCATCGATAGAACGTTAAGTGCTTTTCCTGAAGAGGAAATTGAAGATTTTAAACCTGACCTATTAATTACAATTGGCGGCGCAATCATTTCAAAAAGGATTAAAAATCTTCTTCGAGAAAGCGATATTAAATCCCACTGGAAAATTGGATTCGAGTTTCCAGAAATGGATACCTATAGAAAACGAAGTCATTCCATTGAATGCAATCCGAGTGATTTGTTCAAGGAGATTTTGGATTGGGATTCACCAATGCATGTTTCTTCGTTTGGTTTGAAATGGAAAAAAATCGATTACTTAAATAAGGACTTGTTGCCCGCTTTTTTCGAAAGTGCGAAATACTCTGACTTAAGTGTTTTTGAACTTTTGTTGGATTACTTGCCTGACAATTCCACATTGCACATGGGGAACAGTTCGGTGGTTCGGTATTGCCAATTGGTTGATCCTGTTCCTTCGATTCAATATTATTCGAACCGAGGAACGAGTGGAATTGACGGAAGTACAAGTACAGCTTGTGGAGCCGCATTCATCAAAAACAATAAATTAAATATTCTCATTTCAGGCGATGTTTCGTTTTTCTATGACAGCAACGCATTGTGGAGCAAT
>JAWUWJ010000092.1:0-18011 GCA_034111925.1 Crocinitomicaceae bacterium | reverse complement strand
TTCGATTTTTGATTGTATAAGTCATTCACCTTGGGTGCGACTAAAGCTTCGTTTTGTAAGAAGCCATTCTTCCATATTTCTTCAATTGATTTTTCCATCGAGCATCTTTTTTAATCGTTCTTTAATTCGTGTTATACGAACGCCAATATTGTTCGCACTTGTGCCAATTACCTCGGCAATTTCTGAGTAGGATTTCTCTTCTAAATAAAGCAGAATAACCGCTCTGTCTATTTCTGCTAATTTTCGAATAGCTTCATAAAGAAGGTTCAAATCTTCGTCACTAAAACTTTGACTGTCTTCGATCATTTCATCTGGAATACTGTCAGACACAAAATGTTGCGCTCCTTTCTTGTTTCGTTTAAGCAGTGTTAAGCATACGTTTAAGGCTATCCGATAAATCCATGTTGATCGCTTTGATTTCTCTTGGAAACTTTCATGTCCACGCCAAATTTGCAAACAGACTTCCTGGTAATAATCTTCAAAATCTTCCTGTGAATTTGTGTACGCGCGACAAATCTTGATGATAATTCCTGCATAAGGAGAGATCCATAATTTATAGAAATCATTACTCATAGTCTGGGTCGATTAGCGTTTCTTCCTTCAATTGTTTCGAGTGTCATACGTTCTTTTATTTCCATTAGTGGCAGAAATATCGAATCATTACACTTTAAGATAAACTTAATTGAAATTATTGAGTGAATCAAAGGGCAATTCAAGCTCCCAAGTTCCGCCAACGTAATGTTGTTCGTATAATTCGACATCGACTTTTATTTCATCCGTTAAGATTTCCCAGTGACCTGTCCATTTATTTACCGTTGGATCGAAATAACTATCGTAAACAACATCGTGTCCTTTTTTGGATGCATTGATGAAGGATTTTCCATTTTCGTCGGACTCATAGTAAAGTGGGTATGACTTAACAAAGCTAATATGGTCGCCTTCTACGAACCCTTTAACAATAACAAGTAAATCGGAGAGCTCGGCGAATTCAGGATCGGTTGCTATGCCTTCTAGGCTTCCATTTTCGAATTTAACGTGTAGTTCAAATTTCACCACCGTGTCAAAGCCGTAATCTGCTTTGTCGTATTCAAATTGACCCCGCCAAACCTCCACTAATTATTTGATTTTTCAGTATAGATCAAAAACAGCGAATAGCATATCACCAAAAGACCCATACCAAAAGGAACCAACAGATTAAACCAATGAATTTCGTTGTTGTCGGTGTAGATTCCCTTTGTGTAAATTTTGAGGACTTCCATTAAGGTTACCAAGATTCAAACGCCTAGTATTCTCTTCGATTTTTGTGTCATTTTACTCTTCGCTTAATGGCTCAATTTTATAACACCTTTTCGAAATCCTATAACGGAATATTTCCGTGCTTCTTCTTCGGCAAAACTTCCGCTTTGTTCTCAAGCATTTTGAAACCAGAAATAACTTTCGCTCTTGTCTCCTCAGGAAGAATTACAGCATCGATAATTCCACGTTCAGCCGCTCTGTATGGATTGGCAAACATTTCAGCATATTCAGCTTCCTTTTCCAACCATTTCGCTTGAGGGTCTTCCGCTGCTGCGATTTCTCTTTTGAAAATAATTTCGGCTGCTCCCTTCGCTCCCATTACAGCAATTTCTGCCGTTGGCCAAGCAAAGTTTAAATCGGCACCGATGCTTTTCGAGTTCATAACATCGAATGCACCACCGTACGCTTTTCTTGTAATGATTGTAATTCTTGGAACGGTCGCTTCAGCAAATGCGTACAACAATTTCGCTCCATTTGTGATAATTCCATTCCACTCTTGGTCTGTTCCCGGTAAGAATCCTGGAACATCTTCAAACACCAATAATGGAATATTAAAGGCGTCACAGAAACGAACAAATCGACCTGCTTTGCGAGAAGAATCATTGTCCAAAACTCCTGCCAACGCAATCGGTTGATTTGCCACTACACCAATGGATCGTCCGTCAACACGAGCGAAACCTACAACGATATTCTTAGCGAAATCTTGTTGGACTTCTCTAAAGCTTTCGTCATCTATTACACAGTCAATTACTTTACGGATATCGTAAGGCAATTGGCTGTTTTCTGGAAGAATAGAACCAATGTTCTTTAGCTTCGATTTATTGAATTTATGTACAGTAGGCTGAGGCGCCAATTCGTTTGCATTTTGAGGAAGGAAGGTCATTAAATCACGCACTTTCTTCAATGCTTCAACATCGTTTCCTGCTGTGAAATGATTCACTCCTGATTTTTCCGCATGTGCTTTTGCTCCACCCAAATCTTCAGATGTTACTTCTTCATGCGTTACTGTTTTTACAACATTTGGTCCCGTCACAAACATATATGATGTGTCTTCAACCATGAAAATGAAATCTGTTAATGCTGGAGAATAAACGGCTCCACCTGCACAAGGTCCCATAATCACACTGATTTGAGGAATCACCCCAGATGCTCGTGTATTTCTGTAAAATATATCGGCGTATCCTGCAAGGGAAACAACCCCTTCTTGGATTCTCGCTCCTCCTGAATCATTCAATCCAATTAAAGGAGCTCCATTTTTTACCGCCATGTCCATTACGGTACAAATCTTCGCGGCGTGTGTTTCAGAAAGGGAACCTCCTAAAACCGTGAAATCTTGTGAAAAAACATAAATCAAACGGCCGTGAATAGTTCCATAACCCGTTATTACTCCATCTCCTGGGATTTTGTTCTTTTCCAATCCAAACGACGTTGACCGATGTTCAACAAATTGCCCAACTTCATTAAATGAACCCTCATCCAGCAATAAAGTAACTCTCTCTCTTGCTGTTAGCTTTCCTTGAGAATGTTGCTTTTCAATTCTAGCTTCGCCACCTCCTAGCTTCGATGCTTCTCTTCTGTCCTTTAAATCTTGATTCTTGTCCATTTTGACGTTGTTTTGATCTATACAGGCAAAGATAGCATTTCATACAATTTGAAGATAGGATTGAATCATAATGCTATCATTCTCTTTCCAATAATTGATATTCAAGGCATTATGCTTTGCTTAATGAACGATCACTATTTTCGTCTCACTGTTGACAGATTTGTAAACATCTTCGATGTCCTTATTTTTAAGCGAAATACAGCCTAGCGTCCAGTTTGTTTTGTTGTCAATCATGCTGTCGGAACCTTCTGGAACTCCATGAATTCCAATTTCTCCTCCAACTGTGGCAGAGCTCGGAATGTCTCCGTCCGCCTTGCTCTTATTGAACTTACTCCATGATTCTTTCGTAGGATAATCGACCCAAATGAAGTAGTTCCAACTTTTGTGTGGGTATTTACTTCGAATTCCAAAATTCCCTTCTGGAGTACAACCATCGCCTTCTTGACGTTTATCATCCGTTTCATTAAATCCAAAAACACACGGATAACTGATCAGCAATGAATCATCATGATACACGGAAAACGTGTACGCAGATTTATCGATTTTAAGCAGAAGTTCTCCTTTCGGAATTCCTTCTTCCTTAATAATCGTCTGTAAATTTTTTGTGTAAACAATCCGTTTGGAATCATCTGGTTGGCCACCTTCTTCAGTCTTTGATTCTGCACCGCCTTGACTGCATGCAGATCCTATACAAAGCGTTAAAGCGAGGGATGCGAAAAAATATTTCATAGTTCTCCTTTTATATAGTAATACGTACAACCGAAAAAGTAACAGGTTCGAAAATCAGAAACTTAAATTGAGCCCTTTGCTTTCAGTTCCAAATACTTGTTAATTGTATTCACTGATAGTTCACTTGGAACCGTAAGTACCGTTTGAATTCCATTTTGGCGAAGTTCGCGAGCAATCTTAGACTTCAAAGAAATCATTCGCTCTGCAACAACAGATGTGTACACCTCCTTAATGTTCTTGGAAGGCTGGTAGGCGATTTCTTGCAACTCACTGTTTTGGAAGAAAACAACCACCAAAACATGTTTTTGATTCAGTCTACGAAGCATTGGAATTGCTCTACGCATTGAGAATTCTGTTTCGAAGTTGGTGAACAGAACAAGAAGTGATCTTGATTTAACCGTCTTACGAATTGATTGGTACAAAATTTCAAAATTCGATTCTTTAAACTGCGTTTTTTGATTGTACAACGATTCGTGAATTCTTCGCATTTGACCCGCCGATTTCTCAGCAGCAAGCAGGGTTCCAATTTTATCGGAATAGGTGATTAAACCTGCTTTATCTCCTTTTCGAAGTGCAATATTAGAGAACACCAACGACGAATTTATCGAGTAATCCAAAAGCGAAAGGCCGTCAAAATCCATTTGCATGTTTCGGCTCTTGTCAATGATGCAATAAATGCTCTGCGATTTCTCCTCTTGGTATTGATTTACCATGAGTTCATTTCGTCTACTTGTCGCTTTCCAGTTGATGGATTTCAAATCATCACCCTGAACATAATTCTTGATTTGTTCAAATTCACTGTTGTTCCCCAAACGTCTGATTTTCTTAATTCCAGAACTTGTTTTTTGCTGTTGAAACACGAGAAGTTCGTACTTCTTCATTTGCAAAACGGATGGGTAAACATGAACGTCTTGCTTCAATGGAATCGTAACGCCTCTGGACGCCATAAAGAACATGGATCGCATCACGATAAAGACGTCACCAAATTCAAATTTCCCACGCTTAGAAGCATGGTATTGGTATTCAAAAACTTTTTCTTTTTCTGGAAGTAATGTTCCTTTCAAAACCGTTTTCCGATCTTGCATTTCAACCGGATAACCTTCGATCAAGCTAAAATTAATCGGTTGCGGTGATGTGTTTTTAACGGTTAAAACTACCTTGTTATCGTCGCCTAAATTCAGCCTAGAATTCACATTCCGCGTCACCTCGATTGGGTTTGCGCTTGTGAAAACCAACACGGCGTCAATAGCTGTCAGGCCAAACAAAGAAGCGAGAACAACATTGGCTACAAACTCCATGGACGGAACGGAATACGCTACGACATAGAGAATAATGACACCCGAAAACAGGGCGAAAAACCAACGGGTAAGATGTATGTTTTTAATTACTTTCAAGCCTATCTAGGAACTTCCAATGTTTTAAGAATCTCATTTACGACATCTTCAGGTGAAACACCTTCCATCTCCGCTTCAGGAGTCAAAATCAAACGGTGATTCAATACGTGAACTGCAACAAACTGAATGTCTTCTGGTGTCACGAAATCGCGTCCTCTAATCGCGGCAATTGCCTTCGATGAACGGATAATTGAAAGTGACGCACGAGGCGATCCTCCCAAGTATATTTTACCGTGATTTCTCGTTTTATGTGTAATCGAAGCGATGTACTTCACAAGATTATTTTCAACAACCACATTTTCAACAGCCGTTTGAATTTTCTTAATTTCATCTGCACTAAAAACAGCTTTGATATCCTCCAAGTCTGGTGTTTGAATACTGTTCTTGTAACGGTGTAGTATTTGTTCTTCTTCGTCCAGCGATGGATATCCCAATTTGATTTTGAATAAGAATCGATCCAATTGTGCTTCTGGAAGGTTGTACGTTCCTTCTTGTTCAATTGGGTTCTGCGTTGCGATAACTAAAAACGGAAAGCTCATTGGATAGCATTCGCCATCATAAGTGATTTGTCTTTCCTCCATTACTTCAAACAAAGCTGCTTGTGTTTTAGCAGGAGCACGGTTAATCTCATCAATCAAAACGATGTTTGAGAAAATCGGACCTCGTTTGAAAGAGAACGTCGAATCATTCATGTTGTACACCGAAGTTCCTATGACATCAGATGGCATCATATCTGGTGTAAATTGAATTCTAGAAAAATCAACATTCAATGACCTTGATAAAACCTTAGCTGAAAGTGTTTTTGCCACACCAGGAGCTCCCTCAAGTAAAAGGTGTCCGTTGGAGAAAATTCCCGTCATTAATAAATCAACCATTTCGTGCTGACCGATAACATACTTGGCTAACTCGGCGCGAACATCGCTCACCTTTTGCGATACCCAAAGCAATTCTTGATTCTGGCGTTCAAAGCCAAAACCTTGCGCTGGTGCGGGCGCTGGAACAGCTTGTGAAGCAACTGGTGCAATAGTTCCTTCTACGGGAACTGGAATTGGTTCCACTGGTGCCAAAGTTGGTTCTACAACTGCTGGAGTCGGCTCCACACTAGAAGGCGCCGGAGTATCCGATGATGGCATATATGCCGAATGATCTTGTGCGTCTGGCGTCTTTTGGTTTTCAGCACCGTTACTCTCCCCTTCTTGAGGAGCGTTTGTGTTTTCGTTCTCTTCTATCATAATTCTAATGTATGAAGTTTAGCAATAAATCGGTCGAATTCGTTTTTATCGAAGCGACTTAGATCCCAATAATTAATAATCAAAGCTCTATTCTCAGTGAATTTAATCACGACTCCTGATTCTTTCTTTTCGATTCCAATCAGGTCTGCTCGATTGTAAATTTTCTTTATTCCAAGTGACGTATAATACGTGATCTCTTTTGGATCAGCCACCATAAATGGTTTTGAAAGTCGGATTGCGCCAAGTGTCACCAATGCAATTCCCAGTGGCCATAATGTAATCCCAACTCCGACGGCTATCGTCAAATAGTACGCCCCTAGAATAATTGCAACGATTCCTGTCAGAACCAGAAGAATAGGAAGCAATAATGCCCGTCTAAAGATCTTTGTTTTGTCCTCTAATCGCTCTTGTATAGTGTCAGAAATGATTCCAACTTCACGATAAAATAAACGCTGCTTGTGCGCCATTTCAGTAATGTCTTGCTCCGTTATACTTGCTGCCTGTTTCGTTTCCAATTTGTTGACAATGGCTTTAATTTCATCGAGTGATTTATCGCTTTTTTCGGCTAAAGTTCTCAAAACCGCATCATCTTCTTTATCTCTTCTTGCCAAATCAACGAAGAAGTGCCTATGCATTGTTGCGTAGAAATTCTTTCGCTGCACCTGCAGTAATCCATAAGGATTTCTTTTCGAGAAGTAAATTGAAGTAATTGTTTCCGCAAAGGCCAAGGTCATGTCCTTCTTCTTTTCGCGGTATTCTACAACCGGTCGAATCCGTTTTGATCTAAAGACCATGAACAATATTAAACCTAAAACGGATAACAATAAAGCGGTAAGCAGTGTTGGGTTTTCAAAGATGATTTTAAGGAAGCTATCGTCCTTTTCACCTTCCATATCTCCATCCCCATCTGTATCATAATTTCCGTAATCATCCGAAAGGCGGCCGAGCTCAAGAAGCAAAACGTCTTGATCTTTAGGTAACTGACTCAGAACATATTCTGTGTATTTATAGGCTGACTTTCTTTTAACTTGGTAATTATAGAACATCGAGGGGTTTGTGTGCAACAGCACCCTTCCCTTCCCAAATTTTATTTCAATGAAATTATCCATTTCCATAAAGGAGGACAGGGATTTCGAATCTCCAAGTGTTTCAATTTCACCAAAAGCAGTCCATTGACAGGCAATGGTATCGTTCTGATAAATATTGATCATGTTGCATTTAAGCTTGTCTGTAAAAACATTTACGGATTCACTGTATTCATACCTTTCCTCATACATGACTTGCTTCTCACGAGAAACAAAGAAATTTCGCATGATGTTACTCGTAACGTCATTGTAACTTAAAAACAATTCAGACCCTTGGCTCACACTCGACATTATCGTATCCATTTCATGGTCATCCAAACCAAAAATGTTTCCAACGAACATGAGTGTCTTTTCCTTTTTACCGGTATGAATTAATGAATCCAATTCGTACCAACTAATTACTTCGTAGACATCTTTCGAAGAATTAATGTGTGTTTGGACCAGGGTATTGAATAGGTACAGCCCTAACGGATCTTTATCAAACGGTTGAAACTTCTTGTTCCAATTGGACGAAACATGTTGACGTCCGCCGCCATCGCTGTCGTCGCCTCCACTAGCGAGCCAAACAAACAGAAGCATTAATCCAACGATTCCACCAAGCAGTATGAGTTTCGTATTACTAGTCATCGGCGGGATCTAATGATTTGTAATAGTTTTCCAATGTCGGCTTCAGCATTTCAAAGATTTCAAGATCGATATTGTAATCTCCGTACCATATCAGATCGTAAATTCGCACACATTCCATGAAGGAAAGGACGCTTGGTTTTCCTGCCATTTCCATCACATAATGATGGTTGGTTTTTTCCTTTTTCCAACGAATCCATTCTTTACGAATGAGTTCTTTAAGGATGAACGTAAAGTAGATCCGGACACCTTCTCGATAGTCTTCATTGTCCATCGCGGCCTCAAGTTTCATTTCGAGTTCAGTTTTAGAAATAACCTCAGGGTTCCATTCGTTTTCAATATTTACAACGGGCTTAACCGGCGGGTTATAGCGTTTCATTACGTAGTAAATGATTGCAACAACAACTACAATAATTAAAAGGTACAAAAGTATTTTCCAGAAAGACATTCCTATTGCTGGTGGGCTAGAATCAGGCGGGTCTGCATCAATATTTGGAGGGCTAACATCTGGTGATTTTGGCGCAGTCACAGGTTCTGGGCGTTTGACTTTTGGATCGCTTTTTACCGTTCCTTCGCCTCCCCCTCGATCATAACCACTATATCTTTTTTGTCGGTCTCGTTGAATTTGCTGGGGGCTGTATTGTGTTCCCCCTGAACCTCTCGAACCCGAACCATATCTTGAAGAACTAGATCCGCTTCCAGAACGATAACTACCTCCGCTATTTCCGTTACTTCTTTCTTTCAGGCTTGATGGATTTGATCCAGACCAGTCTTCTGGGCCATTATAGTCTGTTTCCTTCTTGTACTTCAGTTTTTTACGCTCCGTATTCCACTTCGTTTCTTTCTTCTCTTGATCATCTTGACCAAAAGAAACCGCTGCAATCAGCAAAAAAGCGATATATAGAACGTTTTTAATCAAAATCTGCGTCTGTTTCTCTGCTTCTACTCCGTTTTCCGAACTTTTCAAATGCTTTTCGAAGGCCTTTCGCTTCGTTCTTTTCGAGCTCGTTATAATATCCAAATGACATCATTAAAACGAGAATTGGGATTACCATTATAATGAAGACAACATATACCAATTGGCGGAAAATATTTGGCCAAATCATGTAGTCGTCTGTGTAAATCATTGCGATTCTTTTTACGAATCCTGCAACCATGTCCAATAAGTCTGTCATCAGTGGTTGATCACCTGGCCCACTATGAATACTCAAGAAAAACGCTATCGGTTGGGCCGCTGCGAAAACCAAAAGTGAAATAATAAGCATCGCCAACATTCCGTTTCCGTATTGCTTGGAACTGTATTTAAATCCGCGGCTAAAGCGAACGGAGAATTTTTCATCATCCAGCCCCATTGTTGCGGCGTTCAAATAGAAAAGTGGAAAAAGGGCCAATCCAAGAAGAAGGAAATACCACGGTAATGCAAGAACAAGGACGCATAAAAGGAAATTCCCAAGCCAAATCGACAGGTATCTTTTCTTGGCATATTGGAAGAACGATCTCCAACTGAACTCCTCTTCGTGCATTGTTTTAACTGACCAGAAAACGGAGGTGAAGAGCATTGCAAAAATGACTGTCCAGATTCCAAATACGATATAATCTTGTCCGTTAATGAAGCAATACCCCATCATAAACTCCAGTTGGGAAGCCCAATCGTACCAGTATTCTGTTTGCTGAAGGTCATAGTGATTCAAATCTTGCCAGTAAACAACAGCGACAATAATTGGGAAAACAATTAGAATGTTAATCCGAGCAAATCGACTAAATAGCTTTCGATACAATCTAAAGGAATCCGCGACCATTTCTCCGATAGTTCTTATTTTGGAGAAGTTAAACGTTGTCTTTGATTGGAAACCTGCGACCTCTTCTTTTTCCAATAATTCTGGATGCTTCCGCGCCACATACATTGGATAGAATACATAATAGAAAAGAATAATTCCAAAGGACAACAAGATTAAAACCCATTTTGACCAGTCTGGTAATTCCTTATAATTTGCGGTTACGAAGCTCTCTAAAAATCCTGCAACGATAATGAACGGTACAAGACTCAACATTATTTTCAGTCCACGCTTGGTGGAAAGCTGAAGTGCTTGAGTTCGGGTATAACTTCCGGGGAATAGCATTCCATTTCCGGCTGTAATTCCTGCTCCAGCAGCCAAAACAATCGCGGATATTTCAAATGCTCCGTGAATCCAAATTCCTAAAAAGCTCGTAAGGAGCATTCCTTTCGTGGCAAAGAAGTATTGAAATGAGCCAACCATTACACTGTTTGAGAACAGCAGTATATGACTTCCAATTGTAAAGAAGAATCCAAAAAAGAAAGTTATAAAGGCGACGCGTAAGTTATTGGTTGCAATTCGCAGAAACATATCCATTTGCCGATCATCGGCGTACACCCCAAGTGGGTCTCCATTGTTAATGTTTTCAATTGTCATTTCTGCATACCCTTGTCCGGTAACATCATTTAAAAAGAAAGGGTTGTAATGGGTTGTAAGTGCGCCAATCGTTGCGTAGATCAAAAATAAAATAAGCGCAAAAAGCAGATTTTTTCTAGAACGATAAATTTCAAGAGGCAATGACGTTTTCCAAACGGTAAAGAACTTTCTGAACGATTCTCCTTTTTGTTTGTGGACTCCAGTATAAACTTTTTGACCTAATTGGTTTAAGTAAACACGAACGGTTCTTCTTTTGTAAAAAGTTTGAGCGTAACTCAAGTCATCCGTGATATCCATGTAGAGATCACTTAATTCTTCAGGATCATTGGATTTAGACTCGTACAGCTTTTCAAAGCGGTCCCACTTTTCCTTGTTTTGTTCTATGAATGATGTCTCTTTCAATGGTTATTTACGCGCTTTTAGGCAAACAGTAAATATAATGAGTTATTCTTAAAAAGAACCACGAAAATTACGTATAGTGTAATATGCGTTTAACCCCATGTAAACCAATATAATGAGTGGGTTTTGGGCCGAACTCTGAATGCAAACAAACGCATTCACAGAAAATTTTAGTGCTTATTTTTCGAGATTTCGAATTTTCCAACTTTAAAGAAGAATCCTCCTTTTTTACCTTTGGCCTTTTTTCGTGTTCCCATATCAACCGTCGTGTTCGTCTTTTTAGTAACAAAAGACGTGAGGGGTTTGATTGGATTATTCATTGACATGCTCGCCGTTACGGGAACCGTTGTCGGTACATTGTCGTTTTCGAACACCATTGGTGTTGGGGTTAAGCCCCCTGAAATTGGCCCACCAGGTTGCTCGTCCAATGATGCAATATGAATCTGTCGAGAATCCGTTGGTTTTAAAGGTGTAAAGCTGTCATCCTCATCGTTCGCCTTATTTCTTTTCGGCTCAATAACGTTATCGATAAGGGCCTGATAAATCTCAACTGGATTCTTTTCGTCAAGAATTCCATTGTTTTTCTCAGGAGAATCTGGCGTCAATTCTACAGGAATCACTGTTATTGATTTGTCAGCGAATCCAGTAGTGTCAAAGTATCCAACATTCGATCCGCTGTCATTCATCAGAAAAACAAATCCGATCACTGATGCTGCTGCTGCAAACGAAATATAAGGCCAAAGAACAATCGCTTTACGACGTTTCAAATCTCCTTTATTTTGGTAAACGTTCGTTACATCAGGCGCGAAATAAACCGCTCCAAAACGCTTGCGCTCGTCTTCCAATTCTGGATTTTGAGAAATAACTTGATTTAACTCGGTTCGTTTGTCGTCCGAAATTATTCCTTCGGCATCCGAGATTATAAAGTGCTCAACGTTCGCAAGAGTAATTGCTTCGTTGTCATCTGTTTGCTTAAGATCAGCTTTTCCTTTGAAAATAGATTCCTCTTCAATAGAAAGCGTTGGCAAATCAGGATCATCCAATTCACATTCTGGGTGCTCTTTTAAGAACTCCATAAGCATACGAATATCTTCTTCGCCCAGTCTACCTTCTAGGTAATCCAAGTAAAACATCTCGTAATTAAATATGCTTATTTTTCCCATTATATTACTAAGTCTAATCGTTTGATATATGTCTTAAGTGCCTTTCTTGCTCTAAAAATGTACACTTTCACTTGTGACTCGCTAAGTCCTGTTATTTCTGCTATTTCATCGTAGTTGTACCCTTCATAATCTCTCAATAATACAACAGATTTCTGAATTTCTGGAAGTTTCTCTAATGCTTCTTCGAGTACTTCTTTGAGGTTAAAATTGAAGTTCGAATTTTCTCCTTGTTCTTCGGTGTTTTCGATATCACCCGAACGGCCTTCTTTTTTAACCCAATCAACAATGGCGTGATATGCTGTCGTGAACAAATATGATTTCACTTTTTCGTAACTCACCTCTTCATGTTTGATCCAAACTTTTGTAAACGTTTCCTGTACAACATCATTGGCTGACATCTCGTTTCGAAGATGCTTGAGTGCGAATCGGAATAAGTTGTCCGAATATTCGTCTACCGAAATGTTGTACTCTTTTACAGTCATTTTTAAGTTTGTCTCATCTATAAGACTATCAAGTTACATAAAAGTTACAGGGCAATAAAAATAAATTGTAATAGTTGTGATTATTAGTTATTTACAGGTAAAAATAAATTATAAATCTCTACAGTTAATGATGCGAAAATGCGCACTAATACGAACTATTGTCACTTTTAACACGTTTTTACAACCATTCAACTAAAAAATCAACGATTCGAACAAAAAATAAGTATCTTGATCTAAATTAAAACCTTATAAAATGATTCCTTTATTAGTAGTAGCGGGGATTGTACTGATTGTAATAATCTGGTATATTTCTGCAAATAACAAGCTAGTTCGTCTAGATAACCGTCGTGAAAATGCGTTTGCGGACATCGATGTTCAGTTAAAACAACGCCATGATTTAATCCCTCAATTGATGGGTGCAGTTAAAGGATATATGGACCACGAAAGTGAAGTTTTAACACGAATCACTGCTGCTCGCTCTGGTGCAATGAGTGCGAGTGGGATTAACGATAAAATATCTGCTGAAAACGAATTGGGTGCGGCGATGAGTTCATTCAATATTCAAGTTGAGGCGTATCCAGACTTAAAAGCCAATGCAAGTTTCATGAACCTTCAAAGTGAAGTTGCAGATATGGAAAATAAATTGGCAGCTGTTAGACGTTTCTTTAATTCAGCAACAAGAGAATTAAACAACGCGATTGAGTCAATTCCAACGAATATCGTTGCTGGAATGAAGAAAATGACTTCACAACCGATGTTTGAATTGAGCACTACTCAACGTAAAGAAATGGACGTAGCTCCTGAAATTAAATTCTAGTAGCTAGATGAAATATGTTGGTCTACAACAGCAGATCAGTCGGAACAATTTTCGTTCGACGCTTCTGTTATTCCTTTTCCCGCTCGTAATATTGGCTGGAGTTTATGCATTCCTGTTTTTTACGCTCGACCCAAAAACTTCGGATATCAATTCGACGTTTCTTTATGCACTTCCCTTCGTAGTTGGAGGCGTTGCACTTTGGTTTCTAATTGCGTTTGCTGGGCATTCCTCAATGATTAAGATGGCCACGGGGTCCAGCACTTTGCAGCGAAAAAAGAACATGCGGGTTTACAATCTCGTGGAAAACCTTTGCATCGGAGTTGGAATGCCAATGCCTAAACTAAAGGTGATAGATTCCGAAGCTTTGAACGCATTCGCTTCTGGAATCAATGAAAAAACATTTACTGTTACGCTGACAACAGGTATTATTGCAACGTTGGATGACACTGAATTGGAAGGCGTAATTGCACATGAGTTAACGCACATTCGAAACAAAGATGTTCGTTTGCTGATCATTTCAATTGTGTTCGTTGGAATTCTTGGTTTCGTCGTTCAGATCTTATTTAGATCGGTGCTTTTTGGCGGTGGAAGAAGAAGAAATAAGGACAGTAAAATGGACGGAAGGGTTATGCTAATTGCACTCGCCGTTGCGGTTGTTGTTTATCTTTTGTCTATTTTATTCAAGTTTGCTCTTTCTAGAAAACGAGAGTATATGGCAGATGCCGGTGCGGTTGATATGACCAAAAACCCATTGGCTATGGCTTCTGCGCTTCGGAAAATTTCAGGGCACTCTGATCTTGAAATGAAAAGTTCTGACATGAAACAGGCATTTATTGAGAATGGACCCGGTGAAAAAAGTGCGTTTTCTGCTATTACGGGATTGTTTGCTACGCATCCTCCGATTGCAAAGAGAATCGAGTTTTTGGAGAATATGTAAGAACCCCGATAATTGGATCTTTCGATTGTTGGATTGTTCGAACAATCATTAATTTAAAAGACAAAGAACTCAAAACAACACCTGAACTCTTATCTTTGGTTCTATGTCTTTGATTCAATCAAAATCAATTTTAAAGTCCTTTTCAAATCCTGTTTTTTGGTTTGGATTGTTCTTGGTGTTCTTCAGTTTTTATAAATATTCGGGAAGAGAAGAAACGCAAGTCATTCGTTCGGATATGCGCGGCTATTACTCGTATTTACCCGCCATTCTATCCCATAACGATCCAAGTTTTCAAAAATGCCTTGAGGCTGAAGCCCAGTATTTAGAAGAGAAAAAAAATCAAAACTATCTAGTCAAAACGGAAAATGGTGGCGTTCACAACAAGTATTTCCCTGGTGTTGCACTGCTTCAATCTCCATTTTATGCAATGGCAACAGCCATTTCTTGGATGACTGGAAGCCCAACCGATGGTTATTCTGAAACCTATCAATTGTTTCTTCAAATTGGCGCGACCTTTTATGGTATTCTAGGCCTTCTTTTATTCTATAGCTTACTAAAGAACCTTTTTCCAGAACAAAAATCCATGATTCGGTGGCTCGTCCCCATTCTCTATTTCGCAACGCCTCTTTTTCATTATTCCGTCAACACTTTAAGTTTTAGTCATTTGTACTCGTTCTTCCTTTTTGGACTATTCTCTTGGTTCATTATAAAAATGAGGAAAGAAGTCTGCAAATGGCACTTCCTCGGCTTAGGACTGACGCTTGGAATGATTGTTCTCGTTCGCCCAACGAATCTAATTATTGTTCTTATCATTCCTTTCCTACTTGGCTCTGCCGAGGCACTGCGTGCTTTTTGGGGACAACTGTTTAAGAACCGCACTCAGCATTTTATCTACGGCACAATTGGAGCACTATTGATTATTTTCAATCTCTTTTTAATTTGGAAATGGGAATCTGGAAGTTGGTTTGTTTGGTCGTATGGTGGCGAAGGATTCACGTTTTTGAGCCCTCATATTATCGCCTCGCTTTTTAGTTTCAGGGTTGGGTTGTTCCTTCATACACCAGTATTGATTCTGTCCGTTATCGGGCTTGTCTATTTGTACAAATCAAACAGGTTTCAAACATTTTGGTGGTCGCTTTACTTCATTCTCAACTGCTGGGTGATCTCTTCTTGGTGGGCTTGGGATTACGAATCTGCTTTTGGAAACCGCCCGTATACCGAACATTTGATCTTTATTCTTTTACCGCTTTTTGTTCTATTGCAAAAACGAAAAGTGTTGACAAATTCATTCATTGGTCTTTTCTTCATTGTTGGACTTATTCGAATTTCGACGTTCAATAGTGGGTTTATGGTCAATCAAAAATTTACAAGCGCCAATTATTTTGCGAGTTTGGCTTTTTGGAAAGACGCTAATTTCGACCGATGGGCATATCCGAAATCGTGTCATCCGTTCGGTGAAAGAACCAAAGAACTTGTACTTCGAGAACAAATAGGTGAACTTCAAATTAGCTCAAAAGACATTTTCAATTTGTCCGGTAAAGCAACACTTCCTTTGCCCCGAACAACTGAGCGTTTGTACTTCCGTGTTGTTCTCGATAAAATGACAACCGACGCTCCCTTGGAAGATGTTCTTTTGGTTGTGGACGCTAGAAATGAAAAAACGGGTGCGTCTTATTACCGCGCTACACCATTGCACAATGACCGCCTTGAAGGGGTTAATGAATGGGCGCATGTTGAGTTTGAAAGCCTCATTCCCGACAATCTTCAAACCCTTGAATCCATTAATATTTATATCTGGAATAAAGGAGGGAAAAAATTCAAAGTCAAGAACTTCAAAATAATTTTAGAAGAATATAAGAGCTAATTGCCGCAAAATTTGAGTCCAAATATTAGCGAAAAAGATAGGTGAAAGTGTTCATTTAATGTTAAATTCTTAAATTTTGGTAAATATCTTCGTTATTTAATCTTGCTTTGAGTATCTTCGAATCCTTAAGAATAAAAATTATGAATAAGAAAGCGATTAAAACGACTGGATATGTTGCGGCAGCAGCGGTGATGACATTCAACTTACAAAGTTGTGGTAAGTACGAAGATGGTCCAGGACTTTCATTGAGAACAAAAAAAGCACGTGTTGTAGGTGATTGGGATGTCGTTCAAATTGGAGCGCAACTTTTTCCTCAAGGTGGGTATAGCTTAGAGTTTGAGTTTGAAAAAGATGGCGATTTAAAATACACGTATAACTATTCTTATTACGGTCAGACTTATTCATATACGTATGCAGGAACTTGGGATTTTTCTTCGGACAAAGAAGATCTCGATATGACAATTGACGGACAGGTTCAGTCTTTTGAAATTCAACGATTAACGAATAAAGAAATGTGGCTAGATGACACTAATAACGGTGGAAATGCTGTTCAAGAGTGGAAACTGGAAGCTCAATAATTTCATTATAAAATATTTAAGCCTCTTCGGAGGCTTTTTTTATGTCAAATAAATACCAAATCACGTATTCCGAAGGGATTCCAGCGGTTTTTAAAGAAAAGGGCCTAAGTATTATCTTCAGCACGTATCAAGCTGGAAAGGTCATGGTTGTTGGAAGCTTGGACGGAATAGAGCTGTTCCAAGTGCCAATAAGTGCAAAAAAACCAATGGGAATAGCCGTTCAAGAGTCAAAAATGGCGATCGCCGGCTTGGATGAAATCTCATTTTTCTCAAACAACGAGAACATTTCAGAAACAATAAAGTTGAATGAGCGCCAGTTTGACACAGTGTTTGTTCACAGGGCCACTTACAACACTAGTAGTCTAGACATTCACGATATTCACTTCGGTGATGGTGTATTGTGGGGAGTAAATACTTTGTTTTCTTGTATCTCGACATTTGATATAAACTACAGCTTTCGACCAAAGTGGAAACCGGATTTTATAGATGCTCTTGCACCTGAAGACAGATGCCACCTTAACGGAATGGCCTTTGAGGATTCGCTGCCGAAATATGTAACGGCTTTGAGTGCTACGAATACGAAAGACGGTTGGCGCGAAAATAAAATGTCTGCGGGTGTACTTTTAGAAGTTCCTTCAAGTAGAAAAATTCTAGAGGGTCTGGCAATGCCGCATTCTCCACGAATAATTAACGGTGATTTGTATGTGCTGGAATCTGGTAAAGGAAGACTTTTAAAGGTAGACCCTGAGGCTTGCACGTATGATGTTGTCTATGATTTCGGATGCTTTGTCCGTGGAATGAGTGAACAAGATGGGTTGATGTTTATCGCTAAATCTCAAATTCGATCTACATCGAAAGATTTCAATGACCTTGATGTAAAAGAGAATTCAAAAAAAGCGGGAATAATTCTATTTGACTTGAATAAAAAAGAAGTTTTAGGCGAAATAGAATATGAAAATACGGTGGAAGAAATTTTCGATGTTCAAATTATTAAGGACTATTTAAAGCCTGTCGTTTTAACGAGTCAAGCTGAAAAATACAAGCAAGTAATCACCTTTCCAGGAAATGTGTTTTGGAGGAAAGACAAAGAAAAGAAGGCCAATTAATTTATAATGTCTTGCAGATTATCCAGTGAATCCTGAAGTTGTCTTCGCTCAGCGCGCTGTTTGATTCTTTTTTGTTGTTTAACGGTGTCTATTTTAAAGATCGGATTTCCTTTTTGAGTATTCCGCTCCTTTGGTTTCACCTCTTCTTGAGGCTCAATTTTTGGTTTACTGGAATAATATATTGAACCATAGACAACCATCGCTAATACAAGAACAACGAGCGCTCCCCATTTAATTATTTGATTTCTCTTTTGCATCCTCTGTTTAATG
>JAWUWJ010000091.1:0-32869 GCA_034111925.1 Crocinitomicaceae bacterium | reverse complement strand
TGTTCCTGCGCCAATGTAAAACAAACGTCCGCCTTGTTTCATACGGGGAGTGCATTCATTTACGAAAGCTTCTATTTCAGGTAAAATATTCTGGACAGTTAAAGCCACTTTTTGATCCTCTGAATTGATTCCTTCCAGAATCTCAAGGGTTGACATCTTTTCGAGATTGTCGTGGTTTGAAGTGGACTCGGTTACGCGATTGATCATACCAAATAAGCTTTATTTTTTTTACTTTTTATATCAACTTCCACGTGCTGCTTGAGTGTTGTAGAAAGACTCATTCCTACAAAATTGGCTTTAATAGGGAAGCGCCTGTGTTTTCTATCGACAAGTGTCAGTGTTTTAATTGCTTTCGTTGGAAATTGAAGGATTTCAACCAAGGCGTATTGCATTGTCTTTCCAGAGTTTAAAACATCATCCACGAGAACAATATATCCGTTCTCCATTTTCTCTTTGTCAAGCGTTAGTGTAATGTCTTGTGACCAAGGCTCCGACTTGTTTAGCTTAATCTCAAAGAGGTGCGTTTTTAAGTTTGAATTGGCCGCCATTACATTCGATAATCGCTCTGCAAGAATATATCCGTTTCCTTGAATTCCTCCAATGAAAATTTCTTTTTCCTCAAAACAGTTTTCTAATAATTGATGCGCCAATCTGTTGATCTTTTGCTCAATCTGTACGTGTGATAATATTTCTTGCATAGTTCAGAGTGTCCTTGAAACAAAGATAATAATCCTCAAGCTTTAAGGCAGTATATCTATTTGTTCTTTTGCGTATTGATTGTCAGGGTCTAGTTTTAAAATCTCATCGTAAAGTTCATGTGCTTTGATGTATTCTCCATTTTGATGAAGTTCAAAGGCTCTGTCGCTCAGTTTTTCGATCTCAATAATTAATAGGTTTTCCTCGGAAGAATCTGAAGAGTAATATTCAGGATCAATTAAAAGGGTCTGGTTGTAATAATACTTGGCCTTTTCCAAGTCGCCCTTTTTGTAGTATTCAAGTCCCTTGTAGAAATTCCATTCAACAGACCAAGGCGCATAAAATAGAGTAGTGCTAAGTCCAATTAATGAAATGAGTACAAATGAATAACTGGCAATTTTGTTTCGAGCCCCAACAAGGAGTCCTGTAATTGAGCCGAAGATCAATCCAGCAACCATAGATGTGATTCCAAAATTTATTGAAGTCATTGAATTTGTGAAAATGAAAAGAGCGAGGAAGGCTAGACCAACAAGCATTGTCGCGTGGCGGAATTCCATTTTAAAGGATTCATCCTTGAAAGATCTACCGTATATATAGCTCAGAAGGAAATAATTTACGCCTGTCATTCCGATTCCAGCATTGTCGTTTAGTGTGAATTGTACAATAGATGTTATGATTGAAGCAAGTAAACCAAGTATGCCCAGTGTAAGAAAGCTTGTTCTACGTTCTATGTATGATCCGAGATATAGAATTCCAATTAGATTGAATACGAGCAATTGCCAAGCATTATGCAGAAAGCTGTTAATGCAAACGCCCCAATATTGACCTTGGTAAAGTTTTAGTGTTGCAGGCGCACCAAGGAGTTCGTAAATTTCATGATCAAGTTTGTGTTGAAAGAAGAAATAAACGTAAGAAAAATACATTCCGACACACAATAATGCGATCAAAAATGTAAGCCACGGTATAGATTGACCTTTTTTCATTTGAATTCTTCTCTTCTACAAAATAATAACACTAATTTAATCTACCTTAATCACCACTAATTAAGGGGTTTCGAAAGTTATTCACGATGATTGTTCAAAACATATCCAAAACATCTAGTAAAACGCTTTAGCCCTTATGGATAATATGCTAATTTTGCCTTCGATTTGACGCGTTTTAAAGCGCGAAAGTTGAACCCTTTAATTAGCGCATACAATGCCAAAAGATAAGTCAATTAAGTCCATACTAATCATCGGTAGTGGACCGATTGTGATAGGTCAAGCTTGCGAGTTTGATTATGCTGGATCACAAGCATCAAGATCATTAAGAGAAGAAGGAATTGAAGTTACATTGATTAACTCCAATCCCGCGACGATTATGACTGACAATGTCATAGCCGACAACATTTACTTGAAGCCTTTAGAGCCAGAGAGTATTGTTGAAATCCTCAAAAAACATGATATTGATGCTGTCTTGCCTACAATGGGTGGACAAACAGGGTTAAATCTCTGCATCAAGTGTGATGAACTCGGAATTTGGGAAGATTACGGTGTAGATATTATTGGAGTTGATATTAATGCGATTGAGATTACAGAAAACCGCGAGGCGTTCCGTGACTTAATGCTAACGATTGATATTCCAATGGCTCCGCAGAAAGCGGCGAAATCATTTCTTCAAGGTAAAGTGATTGCACAAGTGTTTGGATTTCCATTGTGTGTAAGAGCTTCTTATACTTTAGGTGGTGCTGGAGCTTCAATTGTTCATGACCCTTAAGAATTCAACACCTTATTAGAAAGAGGTCTGACATTATCTCCAATTGACGAGGTGATGATTGATAAGGCGCTTTTAGGTTGGAAAGAATACGAACTAGAACTTCTTAGAGATAATAACAACAATGTAGTCATCATTTGTTCGATTGAGAACTTTGATCCTATGGGAGTGCATACTGGTGATTCAATTACCGTTGCACCCGCAATGACACTTTCTGATACGACATTCCAGAAGATGAGAGATATGGCGATCAAAATGATGCGCTCTATTGGAAACTTCGCTGGAGGATGTAACGTGCAGTTTGCTGTTTCCCCTGATGAAAATGAAGATGTTATTGCGATTGAGATTAACCCGCGTGTTTCTCGCTCTTCGGCTCTAGCGTCTAAAGCGACTGGTTATCCAATTGCGAAGATAGCTGCCAAGTTGGCGGTAGGATATAATTTAGATGAGTTGAGCAATCAAATTACTGGAACGACTTCAGCATTGTTTGAGCCGACTTTGGATTATGTAATTGTAAAAATTCCTCGTTGGAACTTCAATAAATTCCCAGGAGCAAATCGTGAATTGGGAATTCAAATGAAATCAGTTGGAGAGGTTATGGCCATTGGTCGTTCTTTCCAAGAAGCCTTGCAGAAAGCGTGTCAATCATTAGAGATTGGTCGAAACGGACTGGGTGCTGATGGGAAGGAGTTGACAAATCAAAATGAGATTTTACACAGTTTAGAGCATCCGAGTTGGAATAGATTGTTCCACATTTATGATGCAATGAAACTTGGAATTCCATTCAAGACAATTCAAGAAAAAACGAGGATAGATCCATGGTTCTTAAGACAGATTGATGAAATGGTTGGTCTTGAAGGAAGAATTGAGAAATTCCGTTTGGATGAACTTCCAAAGGAATTGATGTTCGAAGCGAAACAAAAAGGATATGCAGACCGTCAGATAGCTCACTTATTGAGATGCCTTGAGTCTCAAGTATATTCAAGACGTGAAGAATTCGGAATCAGCCGTGTTTACAAGGTTGTAGATACATGTGCTGCAGAGTTTGAAGCGCAAACGCCTTATTACTATTCAACATTTGAATACGAGAACGAAAGTATTGTTTCAGACAAGAAAAAAGTAATCGTGTTGGGTTCTGGTCCGAATAGAATCGGTCAAGGAATTGAATTTGATTACAGTTGTGTTCACGGAGTTTTAGCGGCTAAAGAATGTGGTTATGAGACAATCATGATCAACTGTAACCCTGAAACGGTTTCAACGGATTTTGATACGGCTGATAAATTGTACTTCGAGCCTGTTTTCTGGGAACATATTTATGAGATCATTAAGCATGAAAAGCCAGAAGGTGTCATTGTTCAATTGGGTGGACAAACGGCTCTTAAATTGGCTGAGAAGTTAGAGCGTTACGGAATCAAAATTTTTGGAACGAGCTTCGATGCTTTGGATTTAGCTGAAGACCGCGGTCGTTTCTCAAAGGTTCTGGAAGAGAATAATATTCCATTCCCTAAGTACGGAATTGTTGAAAGCGCGGAACAAGCATTGGTTTTATCTGATGATCTTGGATTCCCGTTGCTGGTTCGTCCATCGTACGTTTTGGGTGGTCAAAAAATGAAAATTGTAATCAACCGTGATGAATTGGAACATCATGTTGTGGATATATTGAATGAAATGCCAGGCAATCAGATTCTATTGGACCACTTCTTGGGTGGAGCGATAGAGGCCGAGGCAGATGCGATTTGTGATGGAGAAGATGTTTACATCATTGGTGTCATGCAGCATATTGAGCCTGCGGGAATTCACTCTGGTGATTCTTACGCACTTCTTCCACCGTACAATCTTGGAGATTTCGTCATGCAGCAGATTGATGACATCACACGAAAAATTGCAGTAGAATTAAAGACTGTTGGATTGATGAACATTCAATTCGCGATCAAAGATGATATTGTTTATGTGATTGAAGCCAATCCAAGAGCTTCAAGAACGGTTCCATTTATTGCGAAAGCTTATGATGAGCCTTACGTGAACTACGCTACGAAAGTGATGCTTGGAGAGAAGAAAGTTAAGGATTTCAAGTTCGAGCCAAAGAAAAATGGTTATGCAATTAAAATTCCTGTTTTCTCTTACGAAAAATTCCCTGAAGTTAAGAAAGAGCTTGGTCCAGAGATGAAATCAACGGGTGAAGCAATTCGATTCATTGATACATTAAAAGATCCATTCTTTTTGAAAATATACTCTGAACGAAATATGCACTTGTCAAAATAATGGTTGTCGCTGAAGCGAGTGTAACCGGTTTATTTAAAATGCTCCTAATTTTATTGGGAGCATTTGTTGTTATTCGCTTTTTTGCGCAATGGAACAATAACAAGAATATTCATGTTCAAAAGAAACACGAAAAGGATTCTAGAAAACGTTTTGAACAAGAGAAAAATCGAAAGATGCAAAACTTAGGAAAGACGAACGTTTTAAGACAAAAGCCTTCAAAAGATAGCGATATTGAGGACGTCGAATTTGAAGAGATTGACTAGCTTTTCTCTCTTTTTCGTATATTCAACTTCTTATAAAATAAAATTTCAAAAAATCAATACATGAATTACAAAGACTTCTTTAAAAAATACGGGATTCACTTTATTGCGATTGCGGTATTTGTTATTGTTGGAATGGTTTATTTTTCGCCACAACTGAACGACTTTGGTATCAAACAGCATGATATCAAAATGCACAAAGGTATGTCGAATGAAATAGTTCAACATAGAGAAGTTTACGATGAAGAGCCGCTATGGACGAATTCAATGTTTGGAGGAATGCCTGCAGTTCAAGTTTCAGTTCAGCATGACGGAGATTATGTAAATGAAATTGTAAGAGCGTTTAGACGTTTGATTCCATTGCCATTAGGAGCCTTTTTGCTGCATTTGATAAGTTTTTATATCATGGCTCTTTTGCTAAGAATAAAACCTATAATTGCCATTTTAGGTGCTTTTGCTTTTGCATTTACAAGTTATGAGATCATCATAATTCAAGCAGGCCATAATGCTAAATCAATGGCTGTCGCATTTTTACCTGTCATTCTTGGGGCATTTATTTATGCTTATAAAACAAATTGGAAGTGGGGCGCAATATTTTCTGCCTTTTTCATGTCCTTTGAACTATATGCCAATCACCTTCAGGTGACATATTATATGGCATTTTTGTTAGTTTGCCTTGGGATTTATTTCTTCGTTGAAGCAGTAAGGAGTGAAAAAATTAAAGAGTTTTCCTATGCTACTATGGGGTTGTTGGCAGCATATGGTCTGTCCTTATTTATCAATTTCGGGAATATTACGATGACCAATGAGTTTTCTCAATATACTATTCGTGGCGACAATGACCTAACTGTTCAGCCGAATGGAGAAACCCTATTATCAGGGAAGGATGGGCTTGATAAGGACTATATCACCCAGTGGAGTTATGGTAAATCTGAATCATTTACTTTTATTTCTCCTTATGTAATAGGTTCGCATTCATCTCAAGCTTTAGGTAATACTCAATTTCGAGATATTGCCGATGATTTACAAGAGAATGGAGACATGACTCGTGAGCAGTATGAGGGCGCAATGGGAATGACAACTTATTTTGGCGAGCAACCTATTGTTGCAGGGCCATTTTATCTTGGAGTAGTTGTTATTTTTCTTTCACTTTTGGCCTTAGTATTTGTGAAGGATAGGCATATTTGGATTTATGTAGGGGTTTCAATTCTCGCACTCTTACTTTCATGGGGGAAAAATTTCATGGGATTAACAGATTTCTTTATAGATTATGTACCGATGTACTCTAAATTTAGAACAGTAACCATTGTTCTAGTTTTGGTAGAGCTTTGTATTCCTATACTGGCCGTTTTATTGCTTCAAAAGCTCTATGAACAAAGAGAAAGTATAGTAGAGAAGAAGAAGTTGTTCCTAATTACATCAGGTGGTTTTTTACTATTCCTACTCATCTTTAAGGTTGCTGGAGCAAGTTCATTTTCTTCTCCGAAAGATCAAAGAGTCATTGATGGACAGCGAGCAGGTATAATGAATCAATTACTTAAAGCCGATCCAGAGGTTATTAAAAAGAACTATAACCTTGATGTTCGTAACAAGCAACAATTGGATCAATTTGTTGAGGCTCAAATTCAACCGGTTTATAAAGGAATTGAAGGGGTGAAAATGGTTCGTGAGGAAATGTATAAATCATCTACAACAAGATCAATTGTATTTGCAATTTTTTCCATTGGAATTTGTGCATTGTTTTTCTATACATCGATCTCCTCAACGATTATTGTTGGAGGTTTAACTATACTACTACTAGTTGATCTTGTCCCAGTAAATTTAAATTATTTGGGTAAATACGAAGATGAAAAAGGAAACATGTATCACTGGGGTGATAAAGCGGAAAAAGCATATCCAATTGCAACTATAGAAGGTGATCATCAAATTATGGACGCCGAGCTTAGAGAGAATCCTGATTTGGCAAAAAGTATTAAGGAAGGTGAACTTCTTGGAGTTGCGAAGGCTGCTGAATTAGAATACGATGGTGCTTATAAAAATAGAGTTATTGAATCCTATAAGTTCGGTGCACTATCAAGAGCTACGAATTATAGAGTATTTGATCTCAACGACGGATGGTCAGGTACGCGAGCATCTTACTATCATAAATCAATTGGTGGGTATCATGGTGCAAAATTGAGGAATTTTCAAAATTTAATTGATTTCCATCTTGGTACTTCAAACAACAGCGTTTTGAATATGCTGAATGTGAAATACATACTGCAGCGAGACGGTAAAATGAGTACTAATGCTTCGGCAATGGGGAATGCATGGGCTGTTAAGAGAGTAGAGGAGCATAAAACTCCAAACGATGAAATCAGAGCACTTGGTAAGGAGTTTAAAATTGAAAACTTAGGCCCCGGAAAGATTTACATCAATAATAAAGAAACAAATCAGGTTAAAACAGTATTTGGGCAAGAACGATTGAAATATTTTATTCCCGGTACAGATTCGTTGGATGTTCTTCTTTCTAACTCAATATTGGCGGGGACTGAGGTCATAATGGTAAGAGATAGAAATGGTAAGACCGAATTGATGCTTGAAGAAATGCTTAAAATGGACACATTAGAGTCCTTCGAGAAGTTGGTGAAAATTACTGGGGTTAATGATTTTTCACCTAGAGAGGAAGTAGTGATGCTCAGCAGTGAGGCTGATAAACTATCAGCTAAGGAGTTTACAGGAGAGGCGACTGTGGCAATGAAATCATATCGTGCAAATAAAATGGAGTATACCGCTAATGTAAAAGGAAATCAATTGATTGTATTTTCTGAAGTTTACTATAAAGCGGGATGGAAAGCATATGTGGACGGAAAAGAGCAGGAGATACTAAAAGTGAATTATTTACTTCGTGGATTAGAGTTGAAAGAAGGAAAACATAATATTGAATTTGTATTCGACGATCCTTCTTTTGAAAAAGCAAAAATTTATTCTTCCTTAGGGTCAATTATATTGCTTTTAATTCTAATAGGAATGGTCTTCATGGAAGTCAAGAGTAGAAAGAAAAAATCGATTGATACAGGAGAATAGAGCGTAATATTCGCAAAAAAGACTGCTTAGAAAGTAATTTCAAGCAGTCTTTTTTGACTTATATAGTTTGTGTTAAAAGGTTATACCGAAGGCAGAGTTTTAATTTTGACCTGCATTCTGACTAGAGCTTAGACTTTTGAACTATTGTTCTTAATACAATTGGATCTTCTCCCTTATGAATAGCAAAACCATTCTCTTCAAGGAATAAAACAATTTTAAATCCAAAAGATTCTAATTTAGCTTTGAATTCATCAGCAACGATAAATCTTCTGTGATGTTCATTGTAGAACCACACATTCCCGCCTTTATCAGCTCCTTTCGCGAAAATTGGATCCTTAATTGTCCTAGCCTCAATGCAGAAATAGCCACCATCATTTAAGTTGTCAAAAGCCCATTTCAAAGTGTTGTCTTCATCTTTTTCATTGATAGAGTGCATGGTGAATCTAGAATAAACAACGTCCACTGGAGTACTTAATGAGTCTAATTTCGTGAAATCCGCAGAAAAGGATTTAACGTTATCAAGTTTATCTAAAATATTCGTTGTATTTGAACACTGGTCAACGGCAATTACGTTTACACCATTCCTTGAAAAGAACTGAGTATCTCTCCCTGTTCCACATCCCAATTCCATTAAATCATTATTTCCAGAAAGGAATTCGCTACTCATTAAAAACTGAGCAAATGGACTTGGCCCCATTTCTACATTATTCTCAATTAATTGAGCGTAAAAATTATTCCAGTATTCCTTATCGTCAAAATTAGTATTCATAGATTCTTTATATAGTTATACATGCGTTTTGCAGATTCTCCATCTTGATAAGTGTGAAACTTATTTTTCATTTTATTTCGTTTCTCACTAAAATCATCTTCTTTGGTTAAAAGAAAAGCCTTTAAATCTTCCTGTGTATTAATGATAGGTCCAAATCGATGTTCATGATAATCAAATGAAAAACCTCTTTTCTGTTCATATTCCTCAAAATCATAAGGGGTATACGCAACAGGTTTGTCCAATAACAGATAATCAATTAAAATACTCGAGTAATCAGAAATTACGGCGTCAAATTTAAACAAAATATCGTTCACCGTTGGTGTAACTTTTGACCCTGAAAAAACAATCTGTTTCAAATTTTTAAAGTCCTCATTTATCCTATATCGATTTTCATCATTAATATGAAGCCGAATAATTATTTCTATATTATGCTCTTCTAGAAATTGATCCAAGGAAGTAAGGTCCAAGTCTGAAAATGGAAATATAATCGTGTCGGAATGAGTTCTGAAAGTAGGGGCATAGAGTATTGATTTATTTACCTTTTTACTAGGTACCACCTTTTTTTCACATAAGACGTCATTTCTAGGCTGGCCTACTATCAGAATTTGCTCATCCTTAAGTAAATATTGTTCTTTTATAAATTCGGCTTCGAAAGGAGATGAAACTAAAAAGTAATCCCATTTTTCTGATTCGATCTTCGCTTTCTCACTGCCTTGAAGTCCAACTTTTTTTACTGCAATGGCATGAAATAAGTTAATGAAAATTCTATTTTTATGCTTTTGAGGAACATAAGGGGAGAAGTCATCAGTACCATGCGTAAAAACAAGAACTTTAGCTCTTATTAAAATGAAAAAACCCTTGAGGCTATAAGCATATATCCCGTTTTGGGGAATTAATGCTAAAACTGATTTTTTCTTAGTAAAGTAAAATACATTAGAATCTCCTTTTTCTAAAAATTCTTCATAAAGCGATCGACTGTTGTCAGCATAATCTTTTCCACCACGCGAAGCAAAAATAATGTACTTTTTGTGTGGTAAACACTTGTCGAAAACATTGAAAGTAAATTCAATAAAAGATGCTAATAACTGTTTCATTTATATAGTAAAACTATAGTAAGGTTTTATTGAATTCTAATATGAAATCTCTTGTTTTTTTTACCCGCGTTAAAAGTACGATCTTTTTTCATAATTTGATTAACTTTAAAGCTCCAATGATAATTGTCAAAGTGAAACTTTATGTTTTTACTGATTTTAGGTGAATTCGATGCTATCGTTGACTATAAAAAAAAGGTGTGCTAGATACAGCACTGTTTCCACAATGATGACCGAATGAATAAATATTTGAAAAATTAGATGTTACTTAACGAGGTTGGAGCAGAAATAGAATGTACTATTTGCAATTATTAATAGCTAAGATGATGAACCAATAACTATGGGGTTAGTTCAAAAAGAAGCGCTTCGATCGACCATATATTCATACTTAGGGCTGTTTTTAGGGTATTTGAATAAAGGCTTTTTGTTTGTGATATTGCTTAAATCTTATCAAATTGGATTGATTAATTTATTAGTTGCTTCTGGTACGCTTTTTTCCCAATTGGCAAATTTTGGAAGCATGAATGTCTTGTTGCGTTTCTTTCCAATAATGCGAAACCCTAAGAAAAAAGACAATGGATTTTTTGCGCTTAATGTAATGATTTCTGCTTTTGGAGCTGTAATTGTTTCACTTTTAATTCTCCTATTTAATGATAGTATAAAGGAATACTACTCCCACAAATCAGAACAATATGCTTACTATTTTTGGTTAGTGATTCCAGTTGGTGTTGGGGCATTATTATACAGGATTTTAGAAATGTATTTAATGGTGCTGTACAAAACGGTGTTTTCAATTGTAGCGAGGGACATCATTTTCAGATTGGTTGTTACAGTTTTACTTGTTGTGTTTAGCTTCGATTTAATGTCATTTAATCAACTCGTTATTCTTATTTGTCTATCCCAATGGGTACCGAGTATTTTACTTATAGTTTATATAAAATGGTTGGGTGAATGGCATTTTAATATCTCTGATATTAACGTTTCACGTCGCATGAAAAAAATCATATTAAATTATGCGAGTTTGAGTTACTTTAATTCTATCGGTACTTCGGTTGTCCTCGCCCTTGATATTCTAATGATTGCAGGAATGCTAGGGCTGGACGAGACGGGGGTCTACACTACAGTCATTTTTATTTCGAGATTATTGACAATTCCATACTCTTCATTGATGCGAATTAGTGTGCCCTTAGTCACTGAATATTGGAAAGAGAAGAACATGAAGAAAATGCTTTCAATCTATCAAAAAGTAAGTTCAGTATCATTGATAACCGGATTATTTTTATTTCTCGGTATTTGGATCAATCGCGTTGAAGTTTTTGGTTTTTTTCCTAAAGGATTTGAAGCTGGACAATATGTTTTCCTGTTTCTAATTATCGGCAGGTTGATTGATATGTATTTTGGATTGAATGGGGCAATTTTAATCACTTCAAAGAAGTTCGCTAACGACATATATTTCACATTATCCTTATTGATAACTGTATTTATTCTGAATTTATTCTTTATTCCCTGGCTTGGGATATATGGTGCCGCAATTTCGACAACATTAGCCTACGCCTTTATTAACTCAGCGCGACTCATATTCGTTTGGTATAAGTTCGGAATTCATCCATTTAAAAAAGAACAGCTCTATGTAATGATTCTATTTGCTGGTGTGCTTTGCTTATTTGAATTTATTCCAATGGATTTAGGGAGTATTATTGCCAACATAGCGTTGAAATCAGTAGTTTGTACATTATTTTTCCCACTTGTTATTTATCTATTGAAAATTGATATGGACATTGTGAATTATACTAATGCAATTTTGAAAAAGTTGAAATTAATGAAATAATCATATTTCAAATCTGGATTTGAAATGATTAGTGTTAGAGATTTCAAATGAGGGGGCAGTAAATAAAGCTCTTGTTTAAATACCTGTTTATGTTAATCAATATTTTTTAGCGCAGCTATTAATTTTTGCTTTCTAAGTTGCAATTCAAATTTTTCAACAGCTCTAATTCTTGAGCTTGTAAATCGATCTCGCAATTCCTTAGAAGTCAAAGCGGATAAATATTTGACAGTTGCTATTAAATCTGTCGCGTTACGATCCTTAACAATTAGTCCAGTATCTCCAATGATGAACGGAATGATATTTACATTTGACCCGATCGGAATACAATTGCACATCATAGCTTCAACAAGCGAGCATCCGAAGCCCTCAAAAATGGAAAGCTGAAAGTAAAATTGAGACTTATTGTAATGCTCCAATAAATTATCTTTTGATAGATGTCCCAGTAGGTGTACATTTTGTGGTTTTTCTATGCCCTCAGGAGATTTGTCACACCCCGCGATGTAAAATGAGCTATTAGGAAACTCAATGGCCAATTTGAAAATTAGATCCCCCCCTTTGAGAATAAATTGACGGTTTGAAAAAACTGCTAAAAAGGAATTCTTCTCCTTTGCATTATTCGATTGTGATTTCCAAAAATCAGCATCAATACCATTATAAATCACTTCATAGTTTAAATCGTTCGATGGAAAGAACGATTTAATTCCCTGTCGACTTTCATTATTGTCACCGTTGTAAGTGTTTTTAATTTCAATGAGAGATTCACTGACAGGAAGAAGAAGTCGAGCATTCTTGATTGAAGCATTTACAATTCGTTTGAGAATAGGCTTATGTAGTAGCCCATAATTTAAAGACGGGAGAGAAGAACAATCAGTTCCATGAAGTACAATAACAACAGGTATTTTGAACCATTTCCCAAGAATTGAAGGGATGTAAGACCAATGTCCTGCAAATGAAATTACAATTCGAGAAATTTTCTTTCGAAGAGCAATAATTTTAAAGAAGAGGGATAAGTGATTGAGGGTTACAATTAATTTCCCATTCCATTTTTTTGTGAATAGAATAACATCATACTCTGAACTTAGAATGTCGATGTCGTGCCGTGTAAAGCTTGGGATGCCACTTGATACAAATAACAAACTTTCTTTTTTTCTCGTTTCGGGATTTGTCACAATTCGTGGATAGCGTTTTTTAAAATTAACTATTGAGATAAATTTACGGAATGTTCTTGATTAACTGTATAGCACAATTCCATTTTCAAATAGAAGAGGTTGACAATTAAAAAGGCGCATCAATTTAATTGACACACCTTTTATTATTTGTATAAATTTTCATTACTCCTTAACGAAAGCTTTAATCTCAAATTTAGAAATAACCTCTTCAGTATTTGCTGTTACAGAAACAGTTTTAGATACTTCGCCAAGTTGACCGGGCTTCGAGTGGAATTTCACTTCAATAATATCCGTTTGACCTGGAGGAATTGGAGCTTCTGGTTTCTTAGGCATTGTACATCCACAAGTTGCAGATACATCTGAAATGATCAATGGTCTGTTCCCTGTATTTGTTACGACTACTTCAACGAAATTGTCTGTGTCAGCTTGAACTGTTCCGAAATCGTGAACCAATTTGTCAAACGTCATTGATGTTCTAGACGACTCAATTTTTTCCAATTCAATTGATTTCTCCTTGAATTCTTTATCCATTTTTTGTCTCTCAGCTGGAGATAAATCTTCGTCAGCATTAACATTGGAAACCGCGTCTCCACTTTGAGCTGTTACTTGATCGGTTTGCTCACCGCAAGAAACGAGAATAGAAAATGCGAAAAATGGAATTAAAAGTTTTTTCATAGTATGTAAATTATATAGAACGAATATACAGAAAAAGCGGTTTTGGATTCTCCAAGACCGCTTTTTTTTATGCATTCAATTATTAGAATTCAAGGCTCAAGTTTCTATTCTTAGTCCAATCCAGCTTGGTCGTAAAGGTCAGACTCTATAACCTCAATTGCTTTTTGCAAGATTTCATTTGTCTCATTGTAAATCTGATAGAATTCACTGTATCCCCAGAGGTTTCTGGCTAAAATGGCTTTCATTCTGAGTTTTAACAACTTCTCACTGATGTCGTACTCTTCTTGATTGAACTCGAGATCATCGTCCTCATCTTCTGCCTCAACGTATTCAAAGAACTCATCCATGAATTTTTGATCCGTTGCGAATCCATTTTTAAAGTCTTTGAATTCAGGATACGATGTAAGCAATGCTTCGCGATTGTCATCGATATAACTCAAAGCAAACGAATTAACGTGCCCTGAACGAATGAGATCAGAGAAGTAATCTGTCACCTCCATAGTGTCCAATGGAACAAAGTAGTCAGGCATGATTCCTCCGCCACCGTAAACTTTTCTGTGCTTGAGCATTGTTTCAAACATTAACGAGTCTGGCATTTTGATTGAATCTTGGTGCATAAATTCACCGTTTTCGTATCGATCAAGAAGATCACTTCTGTATGCATCTTTGTCTTCGTATGATTTTTGAATAAACCGTCCACTTGGAGTGAAGTAGCGCGCAATTGTTAATCTCATTTGTGAGCCATCTGTTAAGTCAATCGGGCGTTGAACCAATCCTTTTCCGTACGTTCTTCTTCCAACGATAAGACCTCTGTCCCAATCTTGTACTGCTCCAGATAAAATTTCACTCGCTGATGCTGAATATTCGTCTGTTAATAAAACAAGTTTTCCACCTTCCCATAAACCTTGAAGTCCAGATCTTAAATCCGATCTTGGTTGAGCTCGGCCTTCAGAATAAACGATCAATTTGTCTCCGCTTAAAAATTCATCCGCTAAATACTTGGCTGTGTATAGAAGTCCTCCACCGTTTCCTTGCAAGTCAAAAATTAGGTTTTTCATTCCTTGCGCTTTCAAATCTCGAATCCCGTCTTGAACTTCATCCAAAGATGTTCGCGAGAAAGAGTTGAGTTTAATGTATCCCGTTTCATCATTGATCATGTATGAAGCATCAACCGAGTTCACAGGGATAATATCTCTTGTGATCACAAACGCAATATGGTCTTTCGTCTTCTTCCTTTGGATTTCAACTTTCACTCTCGTGCCTCTGTCTCCAAGCAATTTTTCGCGAACTTGGCTGTTCTTTAATCCAGTTCCGGCCACCGTTTCATTTTCAATCGTAATGATTTTGTCGCCAGGCATCAATCCAAGTTTCTCAGAAGGTCCACCTGGAATTGTTGCAACAACCATTAAAGTGTCTTTTAGAATTTGGAAACGAATTCCTATCCCAACAAAATTCCCATTGATTCTTTCATTGGCTTCATTCACTTCTTCCTTGGAAATATAAGTAGAGTGCGGGTCTAATTTTTCAAGCAGACCAATAATTGCCGCGTCTGTCAGAGCATCACTATCTACATCGTCAACGTAAAGTTTCGAAACGTAGGTAAGGACTTCGTCAAATTTTTGTGTTGTTGAAACATTGTCTCTATCAATCTGACCGTATGAAAAGCTTGTCAGGATAAGCGCGGTAACTAGGGATGCTATTCTCATGTATGTTGTAAAATCTGGATTAAAGTCGAGTATTCATTTAAATAACGCAAAATACAGCGGTTTAGTAACAGACCACGAATATAAATTATGTTAATTCCATAGAAGTTACTGAATAAACATGAGCTTGTGGAATGAAATTCGTACGAACGGTGAAACGAAGGAATTAATTCTCGTTATTTACATATACAAATTAGTCTATGAAAGGAATAGGTGTTTTATTGGTCGCATTTTTAATCAGTTTCGGCGCTAATGCTCAGAATCCTCGTTTGGATAAACTGGAAATGTATTTTGATCAAGGTCATTATAAGAAGGTGAGACGGAAGGCAAGTCGATTGCTCGATGATCCTGCGTATGACTTTTCAATGCTCCCGTCTTATTATAAGAGCATTAGTTTGTTTCAGCTTTCTCAGAATGAATATTGGCTTTTAGCACACCCAAAAGCACTCGATGACGCAAAGGCTTTGTTTTTGGACGTGAAAAATTCAATTGACGGAGATAAAATAATGAATTCTCACATGTATGAGTTGGCCTGGCTAAAGAATGATATGATTTCTTGGGCCGCTGATCTTAAGCGTTTGGGGAAACAAAAAGAATTCGAAGAAGTTCAAGAATTGATTGATGTTCTCTTTGAAGAAGTGCCAGAAATTGATGTGGCACCAGTAGATCCGATCCATTTGGACTCATCTATAGTTGTTGAAAATCCTGGATTGCGCGATGAAATTTTGACAACCGCCAAGAAACAATTGGGAACACCTTACGTTTGGGCTGGAAGTTCGCCTGATGGATTTGATTGCAGTGGATTTACAAGTTATGTGATGTCGAAAAATGGTTCGAAGTTACCAAGAAGGGCTGTTGATCAATACAATGATGCGCCAAAGGTTAAAGCCAAGAATGCTCAAAAAGGAGATTTGGTCTTTTTCGATAATGGTTCTGGAGTGTCACACGTTGGTATTGTCGTTTCCGAAAAGGGCAGTCCGTTAATGATGATTCACTCAAGTTCAAGCAAAGGTGTAATTGTGACTGATGTTACGAAATCCGCTTATTGGACAAAAAGATTGAAGGGCTTTGGAACTTATGTCGATTAGGCTTTCTTCGTTTTTAAGAAGAAATTGACAATCAGCAATAAGCTCAATAAAATCATCAACCATTCAGCGAAGTAAAATAGAGTAGGAGATCCAATTTGGAACACTACGATAGATGTAAACAGCGCTAAAATTGAAATGGTTAAAATCTTAGTGGTCAGAGACAGTGGTCTCTTTTTAGGAATTATTTGAAAAATGGCTTCTCCACAAAGTAATATGAATCCGACAAGAGTGAAATCCCAAAGCGAATAGACCAAGCCTTTATCACTTTCCATCATGAATAAACTGAGAGCTAATGCGACTGTCAATCCAAGTGCGACCCAATTGATCTTTTCTTTTCCGATTAGAGAAACTCTGTAAGTCAGAAGAACGAAGAATGTGAAAATTGAATAGGTTGAAAAGAGGAGCGCTTTAATCATGCCCGAATCTTTTTCAATACTCAAGGTCGCGTAAACAACTAGGATCAATGAGATCAGAGTAATAGTGGAAATTACGTGTTTAAATACTTTCATTCGAAGCCTAAAAATAAGTAAAATTCCCCATCAAAAAATGTACTGCTGTAATTGCCAGATGATCCCAGTAGAAATCACTCCTGAAATTAAGGGAAGCTAGAGCCACAAAAAAACACAAAAGAAGAGTGCGGAAAATGTGTTCGTTCTTTTGTTTCTTTTGCGTCCTAATGAATGATCGCAATAACAAAACTGATCTATTTCTAATCCACAAAAAAAAAGGCATCTCGATTTAATCGAAATGCCTTTCTTAGAATTTAACATTAAACTTAAGCTACTATTATAACTTCTTCTTCCTCATTTATTGGTTTCCGAAACACGATTTGATCATCGAAAATGTCGAGAACAACATTCTTACTCATATCGATGGAGTCCGACAGAATTGATTTTGACAATTCATTCATCACGCTCTTTTGAATCACACGTTTTATTGGTCGCGCTCCAAAGAATGGATCGTACCCAGTTTCCGCTATCCAGTTGAGTGCTTCTTCTTTTATCACCAAGTTTATTCCTTGATCGTGTAACTTGGAAATCAAGTTGTCCAATTGAATTTTAGCGATGTCCCTAACGTTGTCTTTCGTCAATGGCAAGAACATTATTGTTTCGTCGATTCGATTTAAAAATTCTGGCCGAATCGTTTGTTTCAATAAGCCTAAAACATCTGCTTTCGCTCTTCCAGCTGCTTGATCGAATTCTGCTTCCTTAATATCTTCGAACCGCTCGTGGATCAATTCAGAACCCAAGTTGGATGTCATTATGATGATCGTGTTCTTGAAATTAACCGTTCTCCCTTTGTTGTCCGTTAAACGCCCGTCATCGAGAACTTGCAATAAAACATTGAAAACATCTGAATGCGCTTTTTCAATTTCATCAAGCAAAACGATCGAGTAGGGCTTGCGGCGAACAGCTTCTGTTAATTGGCCGCCTTCATCATATCCTATATAGCCCGGAGGTGCTCCAACAAGTCGACTAACCGAATGCTTTTCTTGGTATTCACTCATGTCAATTCGAGTCATCGCGTTTTCATCGTTGAACAGGTAGTCAGCTAGTGCTTTTGCCAGTTCTGTTTTTCCAACGCCCGTCGTTCCCAGGAAGATAAATGATCCAATCGGTTTTTTATCATCTTGCAGTCCAGCTCTCGATCTTCTTACAGCATCTGCTAAGGCAGTAATTGCTTCATTTTGACCTACAACACGCTTCGAAAGTTCATCTTCTAATTTTAAAAGTTTCGCTTTTTCGCTTTCAATCATTTTGCTTACTGGAATCCCTGTCCATTTAGAAACGACATCTGCAATTTCTTCAGAATCAACTTCTTCTTTGATCATTTTTGAGTCCGATTGTATTTCCAACAGTCTCGTTCTCGCCTTTTCAAGATTCGTTTCAACTTCTTTAATTCGTCCGTATCTAATTTCTGCAACCTTTCCAAAATCCCCTGCGCGTTCCGCTTGATCTGCTTCTAGTTTAAGGTGCTCAATTGATTCTTTGAAGGCTTGCATCTCGTCAACAACATCATGCTCCATTTTCCATTTGGCGTTCAATGCATCTCTTTCCTCACTTAATTGTGACAATTCTTTTTCCAATCCCGCCAATTTCTTGACGTCGTTTTCTCTTTTTATTGCCGCGCGTTCAATTTCGAGTTGCATGATCTTGCGTTCAATTTCATCCAGTTCTTCTGGTTTCGAATTGATCTCCATTCTCAATTTAGATGCAGCTTCATCAATTAAATCGATTGCTTTATCTGGCAATTGACGGTCTGTAATGTAGCGCTGTGAAAGCTCTACTGCGCTAATAATAGCCGAATCCTTGATCAATACTTTATGGTGTGTTTCGTATTTCTCTTTAATTCCACGAAGAATTGAAATTGCATCTTCCGTCGATGGCTCGTCTACCAATACCGTTTGGAAACGTCGAACAAGCGCTTTGTCTTTCTCGAAGTACTTTTGGTATTCATCCAATGTCGTTGCTCCAACAGCTCTCAATTCACCTCTTGCCAAAGCAGGTTTCAGAATATTTGCTGCATCCATTGCTCCTTCGCCGCCACTTCCAGCTCCAACAAGCGTGTGAATCTCATCTATAAATAGAATGATTTCTCCGTCTGCTTTTGTTACTTCCTTAATTACCGATTTAAGTCGCTCTTCAAACTCACCTTTGTATTTCGCTCCGGCAATTAAAGCGCCCATATCCAAGGAGTAAACCACTTTGGATTTTAAATTCTCGGGAATATCACCTTCGATGATGCGATGTGCAATTCCTTCTGCAATGGCAGTTTTACCAACGCCAGGCTCACCGATTAGTATTGGATTGTTCTTCGTTCTACGCGTAAGTATTTGAAGAACACGTCGTATTTCATCATCCCGTCCAATTACCGGGTCAAGCTTTCCGTCTTTTGCCAGTTCATTAAGGTTTCGGGCATATTTTTCAAGAGACTTGTAATTGCCTTCAGAACTATTCGTAGTGACATTTTCTCCATTCCTCAATTCCATAATTGATGCTTTTAAGTTCTTCGTATTTATTCTATTGTCCTTTAATAAGGTGCCTATTGAGTCTTTCGCTCTTAGTAATGAATAGAACAAGATTTCTATTGAAACGTATTCATCATTGAATTTCTTCATTTCAATATAGGAATTGTTCAGTACTTCATTCATTTTCGAAGACATGTACATATTTCCACCTGTAACTACCGAGTAGTTTTCAATAATCTTATCCGTTGTATTCGATAAAATCTCAATGTTTACGTCGAGTGATTTCAGTAAATAGGGAATAACATCTTTGTCCTTCGCTAGGATTGATTTTAAAACGTGACCAGTTTCAACGGCCTGATTTCCTTTCTCAGTTGCTAATACTTGAGCAGCTTGAAGAACTTCTTGTGTTTTTATCGTGAGTTTATTCAAATCCATCTGTCATGTGTTTTGTTCGAAATAGATGGATCAAATTCGAATCCAAAGTGGAATAGGGGATCATTTTCGGAAATAATGTCACTCCTAGGTGTTTGTACGTGTCAAAATGTCAGGTTTAAATAGGGTTGTAGAGGTTATGAACAATATATTTCAAGGTTATCAACAATTTATGTAACAAAACCTTCATTTGACCGTAATAATAAACCACAACAACAAACAACATGAAAAGAGTAATCACATTATCAGCATTGCTATTGGCCGGAACAACTCTCGCTAATGATGCACGTATTACCAAATCGGAGTACGTGGATCAATGGAAAGCAACTGCAATTCAGCAAATGGTTGACAATAATATTCCAGCCAGTATCACTTTGGCTCAAGGTATTCTTGAGAGTGGAAGTGGTAATTCATCTTTAGCCGTTAGCGGAAATAATCACTTTGGGATTAAATGCCACGGGTGGACTGGAAAGAAAATGTATCTCGATGATGATAAATCAAACGAATGTTTCCGTGTTTATAAAACTGCAGATCAATCGTATCAAGATCATTCTGAGTTTTTAATGGAGTACAGTCGATATGCATTTCTATTTGCATACGATGTAACCGATTATAAATCTTGGGCAAAAGGATTGAAGAAGGCAGGATATGCAACGAATCCTAAATATCCAGATTTACTGATTGGAATTATAGAAGATTTGAATTTGGATCAGTACGACAATACGGGGTTGCCTTCTGAAGGGTACGTTCCAGAATTGATCGCTGCAACTGATGCTTATTCGAACAAGCACAATGTTGTTGTGCACGAGAGCAAAGTGAAATACGTTACGGCACAAAAAGGAGATACGTTTTACAAAATATCAAAAGAATTTGGATTGAATTTATCGCAGCTGTATCGCTACAACAATTTTAATGCAAAGAAAGATGTGTTGGAAGAAGGCGATGTTATTTATATCCAACCGAAAAGAAGAGGAAGTATATTCAAGAATAAAGAAGTTGTAGCAAAAACAGATATGACAGTTGGAGAATTGTCTCAAACATACGCTACTAATGTCAAGTCACTTAAGAGATTAAATAATTTCACTGACGATACAATTGTATCAAAAGGTGAATTGGTTACCCTCAGATAGGATACAATCTATATTGAGGTTTTTTAGTTTGTTGTTGTTAAAGAAAGGTCTTGGGAATCCAAGACCTTTCTTGTATTCTTATAGTCTATAGAATTGGCAGAGTATTGATAAGGAGATTAGTTGAATACATCGAAGTACCTGTCTTTACGAGTGAATGTAATCCTTGCGTTTCCAATTTTAATTTCGAATCGGGCTTTCATTGTTTAAATCTTATTCTTAAATTGTGGCGTTATACCTCATTTAAAAGTTAAACTATGAAGCCGTCAACGGAACTGTTTAAGCTCGTTAAATCTTTGACTAAGTCTGAGAAGCGATTCTTTAAGCTGTCTTCTTCTCTTCAATCCGGCGAGAAAAATTATTTGAAAATCTTCGATTATATCGAGCGCCAATCATCTTATGATGAAAATGCCTTGAAAGAAGAATTCGAAAATCAAACCTTCATTAAACACCTTCCATCGGAAAAGAATCACTTGTATAAATTGATTCTGAAAAGTTTAAGATCATACTATAGTGAGCAAAGTATCAGCAGTTCTCTTAAACAAGAAATTAAGAATGTTGAAATCCTGTACAATAAGGCCTTATACAAAGAATGTGAGAAGTTCGTTGGTCGAGCAAAGCAAACGGCCAAGCGCTATGAGAAGTTCTATTATTGGTTTGAATTAATTGGTTGGGAAAAGAAATTACTTGAATCTGCCTATGAATCAGGCGAGTTCTCGACGGATCTTGATAAATTGGTTGAAGAAGAAGAGATGGTAATTGCAAAGCTTCGAAACCTTGCTGAATACACTGTTATTTATTCTAAAATCAACTTGATCTTTAGATCTGGTGGTTTTACGAGAAACGAAACGGAAAGACAAGTTGTTGAAGATATCGCCGATTATCATTTGATTAAGGGCAAGAACACGGCTTTGTCTACAAAGGCAGCATCCATTTGCTATTATATCAAAGGGCTTTGTGCTGCGACGAATAGAAATTACAGAGACAGTTTCCAATTTTTCAATAGAACGCAAGAAATTTTAGACAACAATCCATACATCAAATTGGATACAGGTCAGCGGTATGTGAACACTCTTTTTCACTTGTTGAGATGTCATATTGACAACAAGGATTTTCAGGAAGCGCAAGATCTAATCCTCACTATTAGAGGATTGCAAGGAAAGAAAGGATTCAATTCAGTTGATATTTCCGTTCGCATCTTTTCAAATACCTACAATCAAGAATTGGTGCTTCTTCACGCAATGGGAGAATTTGACAAAAGTGTTGAGCTCATTGCTGAAATCGAAAAACAGCAAGCACTGTACGAAGGTAAAATCAGTAAAGAGATGGAAGTGCTTTTGACGTATAACAAAGCTTACAGCTATTTCGGAACTAGAGATTACAAAAAGGCACTTCAATATATTAATGAAGTTCTAAACGATAATGAACAAAATTTACGTCAAGATATTTACAGCTTCTCAAGGTTATTTAATATTGTGATTCATTATGAATTAGAGAATTATGACTTCTTAGAATACGTAGTTAAATCCACGAATAGATACTTGAGCAAGCAAGAACGCGATTATCAAGTTGAAAACGTGTGCATTAAGAGCATTCGTAAACTTGCTAAAACTGTTGAGTCTGTGAATCGAATTGAGATTTTCGAAAAAATGGAATCGGAAATATCTGAATTATTGACAGATCATAATGAGCGTGTAGTTTTGGAATATTTTGACATTTCTTCATGGCTACGAAGTAAAATAAAGAAAATTTCGTTCGAAGAAGAGATTAAGGTTGGGTTGAAAAAATAAAATTTGCTCTAATTGATAAAAATAAATTTATCAATTGGTCAAAATGAAGTTCACAGAATTACAGTCCTTCGTTAATATTATAAAGAGTTAAATGAATAGGGGAGGCGAATGCTTCCCCTTTTTTGATTTTTGCTAGGGTTGTTCTCTCCGATTTTCCTATTTTTGCCTCTTAAAATCACGCATTCCTTATTAAATTATGGCGCAAAAATATACGACAAGAGAAGAGGACTATTCGAAATGGTACAATGAAATAGTTTCAAGAGCTGATCTTGCTGAGAATTCAGAAGTAAGAGGTTGTATGGTAATCAAACCATACGGTTATGCAATCTGGGAGAAAATGAGAGACATCTTGGATGCTAAATTCAAGGAAACTGGTCATTCAAACGCATACTTTCCAATATTTATTCCTAAAAGTCTATTCGAAGCGGAAGAAAAAAATGCTGAAGGATTTGCCAAGGAATGCGCTGTAGTAACACACCATAGACTGATTGACGATCCAAATAACAAAGGAAAATTAATTGTAGATCCAGAAGCAAAATTGACGGAAGAATTAATTGTTCGTCCAACGAGTGAAGCAATTATCTGGAGTACCTACAAGAAATGGATTCAATCGTATCGTGATTTACCAATATTAATCAATCAATGGGCAAATGTTGTTCGCTGGGAGATGCGTACGCGTATTTTCTTGAGAACCGCTGAGTTTTTGTGGCAAGAAGGTCATACAGCGCATGCAACGAAGGCAGAAGCTTTGGAAGAGACAGCATTGATGAATAATGTCTATGCAGATTTTGCTGAACAGTCAATGGCAATGCCTGTTATTAAAGGTGCGAAGTCGGATAGTGAACGATTTGCAGGAGCAGATGCAACATATACAATTGAAGCAATGATGCAAGATGGTAAGGCTTTACAGGCTGGAACATCGCACTTTTTAGGTCAGAATTTCGCGAAAGCTTTTGATGTGAAATTTGCCGATAAAGAAGGAAAGAAAGAACATGTTTGGGCAACATCATGGGGTGTTTCAACTCGATTGATGGGTGCTTTGATCATGACACACTCAGATGATGAAGGCTTGGTTTTACCGCCTGCATTGGCGCCAATTCAAGTTGTTGCCGTTCCTATTTATAAAACAGAAGAGGATTTAGCTGCCATTACTGAAAGAATCAATGCGCTGGGAGTAAAATTGAAAGCAAAAGGAATTTCATTCAAGTTTGACGATGATGATAACCGTCGTCCAGGGTGGAAATTTGCTGAATACGAAGCAAAAGGAGTTCCAATTCGCTTGGCAATGGGAATGAGAGATTTCGACAATGGAAATATCGAAGTTGCGAGAAGGGACAATAAAACGAAAGAAATAATACCTTTTGATGGTGTTGATGGGCACATTGAATCATTGTTGGAGGATATTCAATCAAACCTATACAATAGAGCATTAGAGTTCAGAAAGAACAATATTCGCAACATCGATTCTTACGATGAGTTTAAAGTGAAAATTGAGTCTGATGGCGGTTTCTTTTTAGCCCATTGGGATGGTACTGAAGAGACTGAAAAACAAATTAAAGATGAAACGAAGGCAACAATCCGATGTATCCCTTTCGATAGAGAAGAGGAAACAGGAGTTTGTATGGTGACAGGAAAACCATCAGTTGGGCGCGTTATCTTTGCAAAAGCATATTAAAATGGGAAAGAAAGACCTTCGTTCAAAAATTATTGATCTCTTAATCAATAAAGCCGCTGTTAAACAAGATGTAGCTGACTTTTCCGAAACTATTCTTGGGAAGTTCAAAGAAGCTGTGCAAAATGAAATTGCGGCCTTTAGAAAGGAAGTAAACGACGATCGAATCCGTTTGAAATTTGATGATAAAGGAGATCATGAGTTTATTGCTTATATCGGAAGTGATGTTTTGGTCTTCCAATTGCACCAAAATATTTTTAGACTTGAAGATAATGATCCATTGTGGGAAACGGATTATTTGAAAGAAAATGGAGCAAATGGTTATTTTGGAATCATTAATATCTATAATTTCTTAGCTGAATCTTACGAGAAAAACCGCTTCAATGATGCTGGTTATTTGATTGGACGCGTCTTTATGAACCATGATGAAAAGTGTATGGTGGAAGGGAAAGGAGATCTTGGAGGAATGTTTAAAGATCTAGAAAACAGCAAGCTGACTCCAAAGTTAATCCGTGATATTGTACAAGCAGCGATGGAGTTTGCAATCGGTTTTGACTTGATTACACCACCTTATGAATTGATTCAAGAAGTGACTGTAATGCAGATCCAAGAAATCAGCTCAGACCTACAAATTGCAACAGGTAAAAGACTAGGATTCAAGTTCTCAAAAGAGGGAGGTGACATTTTTTAAGAAAAAATCGATGAAACCGTTTGTCATTAAAGAATTTCACTATATATTTGCACTCCCAAAACGGGGATTTTAAAATAATTTTTGGCCCATTCGTCTAGTGGTTAGGACGCCAGGTTTTCATCCTGGAAACAGGAGTTCGATTCTCCTATGGGCTACAAGAGTAAAGAGTACATATTGCCGAATACATTATTTGGCCCATTCGTCTAGTGGTTAGGACGCCAGGTTTTCATCCTGGAAACAGGAGTTCGATTCTCCTATGGGCTACAGTTATTAAGAGTTTAAAAAAAGAGAGAAAATATGGCGAATCATAAGTCAGCACTAAAAAGAATCAGATCGAACGAGTCAAAAAGACTTCGTAACAAGTATCAACACAAAACAACACGTAACGCAATCCGTACGTTAAGAGAATTGACTAGCAAGAAAGAAGCTGAGGCAATGTTACCGTCTGTTGTTACTATGATTGATAAATTGGCTAAAACGAATGTTATCCACGATAACAAAGCAGCTAATTTAAAATCTGGACTTCAAGTTAAGGTAAACAACCTTTAGTCCTACTTTTTAAAGACCTTATAAGGGGCTCCTGATTATGTCAGGCTGCCCCTTTTTTTGCATAAATTTACGTTCCAAGGAAAGTGCATGAAAAAAATAACCTTCGTTTTTATGTTTCTTAGCTCGTTATCGGTTTTCGGTCAGATTGACTTGGATCCTGACACGGTGCGCTATGAGCAGAAAACTGGAGGTGCAATTGATACGTTTGATATCAGTATTGCAGATCTTCCTTCAACCTTCGAAGGTGGGATATCAACGCTTAGCTTAAATGGATTATCAACCAATAGTCTTTATCAAGATTTAAGCTCCCGTAAGTTTCAACGATTCACAAAATTTGACCCTTTAAAGTTTTCAGCAATTCCTCATTTAGGCTTTGCATATACATTTGGTGGGCAAGGATCGCAATTCGTTCGCTTGGATTATAGTCAAGCATTTTCTGAGCATTTTCTCTTTAATTTAAAATACGACAGGAATTCTGGACTTGGATACATTCAAAATTCGGGGTATAGTGAGAACAATCTTAGGGCTCAATTGCAACGAGATGCCAAGAGATACAGCTTTCAATTAAAAGCTAGTTTTCAATCATGGGCTTTAGCGCATTCAGGTGGAGTGGTTGATTCTACTGATAACTATGATGTAATTGATACGCTGGGATTGGAATTTGCTGCTATAAATAAATTAGACGCGAGCAGTACAGTCAAATTAGGATCTGTCTTTCTTAAAAACTATTTCAACTTTAGTCCAGACTCACTGAACCATTTTGGTTTAACAACACATCATCATTATACGATCACGAACCGTGAGTATTTGGAAACGGGTGATCTTAATCAGATTTACGGCTCAAGTAATCTTGATCCTTCTGCTACAAGAGATCAATTCAATTGGGCAAGGATTCGAAATGCCGGTGGAGCCTATTATTCCAATCGTAAATCACAATTGTATCTAGATGCCTTGATAGAACATGGCTATTGGAATTTTCAGAATTTAGGAGCGAACAGAGATACGAACGAAATTAGTTTCACCACAAACGCTCGAATTAGAATTAAAGATTTAGTTCTTACGAACGAAGCTCGCTTAAATTTAATTGGTGGCTTTAATGAATGGAGCGAAGAGGCTCGATTGAAATACAAGAAAGGAAAGCTAAAAGTGGCGGCAGGATTGGTTTTGAAGAATTCTGCTCCAGATCCATTTCAACGATCTTATTTTGCCAATAATTTTTCTTACGTCTTATCGAACATTGAGAAACAAACAGCATTGAAAGTAGGTGGGAACTTGAATTGGAATGTGAAAGATTCTGTTTTTAATTTTGGTGTCAGTGGAGATTTTAATTCGCTTTCATCTGCTTATGTTTTTGACGGAGATCTGTGGCGCAATGATTCTTTGAATCCATTCTCATTTGGTTCTGTTAAAGCCAAAGCACACCTGGCACTTGGCAATTTCAATATTATGCCAACGTTGGTTTATTCATTCGATAACAATGGATATTTACCATCTTTTCAAGCCTACACTAGAGTCTACTTTAAAGCAAGGCTGTTTGAGGCGAAAAAGCTTGAGGTTGTGTTTGGAGTCGACGCTTCGTATACCACTAAATTTAACAATCGCGTGTATGTTCCAGCAATGGATTCATACAACATGTTCGTTGCTCCAGGTACGAATCAAACCAATTCACTTTTGAACCTTCATGCTTTCGCAACCTTTGGAATTGAGGAGTTTAGATTCTATGTTAGGTATGAAAACATCGGTTACTTCTGGAGCGATAGAAAGACCAATGAGCAATTTGGATTTCCTATTTCATCAACCCGTCTTCGTGTTGGCTTGACTTGGGACTTCTTTAATTAAGCCGTTAAAAAGGGAAAGCAGCAAAGTCAAACTTTACTGCTTTCATTCCTATCTTTTACAACTAAACTTGTGACTAATGTATGTAATAAATCGGTTTAGTCTCGTTAAACAAACTAGTAGTTGAATATTTCCAATGTTTCATCGAATCTATTATGTCAGAGGAAGAGAATTTAATTTCTTTGATGTTCGTCCATTATCAATCTTTAAAGAATGCAACTTTGGGTGAATCCTCGATTAACAATTTAGATTCAGATTTATTGAAGTCGAAGGATGAATAATATAAAAACATACTCTTTTTATTAACTTAGCGGCAAAAATCAGAAGTATGAAATTATTGGAAGATAAAGTTGTTTTAATTACCGGAGCCTCAAGAGGAATTGGTAAGTCGATTGCAGAAGAATGTGTTAAACACGGAGCAAAGGTTGCCTTTACATATCTTTCTTCTGTTGACAGAGCGAAAGCTTTAGAAGCAGAATTATCATCGAATGGAGGAACAGTAAAAGGATTTAAATCTGATGCATCAAAATTCGACGAAGCGCAAGAGTTAGTTGATCAGGTTGTTGAAACATTTGGAGCGATTGACGTTCTTATAAACAACGCAGGAATTACGAGAGATACATTGTTAATGCGAATGAGCGAGGAACAATGGGATGAAGTAATGAATACGAATTTGAAATCGGCATTCAATCTGACTAAAGCCGTTATGCGTCCAATGCTTAAGGCTAGAAAGGGTTCAATCATTAATATGTCTTCAGTTGTAGGAGTTAGCGGAAACGCTGGTCAATCAAACTATGCGGCTTCTAAAGCTGGATTGATTGGGTTCTCTAAGTCTATTGCTCAGGAATTGGGATCGAGAAGTATTCGTTGCAATGCGATTGCTCCTGGATTTATCGAAACTGAAATGACCGCTGAATTGGATGAAGCTGTTGTTGCGGAATGGAGAAAGTCGATTCCTTTGAAAAGAGGTGGTTCGCCTAAAGATGTTGCTGATTTAGCGGTGTTCTTGGGGTCAGATATGTCAAGTTACATTACTGGACAAACTATTAACGTTTGTGGTGGTATGTTGATGTAAAAAGAAAACGATATAAATATTGAGCTCCTGTTATCCGATTAGTCGGCAGCAGGGGCTTTTTTATTGGGACGCATTCTCTTTGATAGTCGCATCATTCCAATTAACATACGGCGAAGAACATCGAAGTATAGCAAAACGTACGATAATATTGAGATCACCCAAATAATGATCAAGTTGATCTGGAATGTAGTGTACCTTTTCCCGAAAATGTATTTGTACGGTGCAAAAAAGTGCGAATTAAAGAAACTCACATTTTGCGGATCGTTGTAAATTGGATCATCATTCTGGTACAAATAACCCGGTGTTACAATAATCTTATTTTTCTCCATCTTGTTCGTGACAAGGTTGTCAAGACTCTCGTTCTGATAAATGTCCTGAAGTTTTCGGTATTCTTTGTACCCTGTTTTTTCAATGAATGTTTCAATCGCTTTTTTCTCAACCGACATTGAATTGATCCATTGCAAACGAAGCGTGTCAAGGAAAGAATCGATATTATCGAAATCTTCTTCAGAAGTCATTGGCTTTGTTTCTAAATCACTGAAACAGCCTTTACATTTCCAGTTTCCCCAAAGTTCATTCTCCTTTAGAAGTTCATTCGTCATTGTAAGCTTAGCGTTCGCAACAATCTCCTTGTCAAAGTCTTGTGCGTTGAGCATGATGCTCTTTTCGGATTTCAATTCAGGAAGCCAGTAATCTTTTTTCCATTGCGCATTACTCAGTAATAAGTCATGCTCGAACGTCTCTTTTGTTAGTTTGTTCTGACTCGCTTGTTCGACGGTTAAGGCTTCATAGGCCCATCTGGAAACCATCATATTCCCAACCCATGGAACTTTCGTTGCATCAGATAGGGAAGGGTGGAGCTTGTCAAACTTAACAATTACGCCACTGAAGAGTAATTGAGGGATGATCAGCAATGGAACGATTATGTAAATGACCTTGGCTGAATTAAATGCGCTTGAGATATTCAGTCCAGCGATATTTGATACACAAGCCGTTGAGAACAAGACCAACCAGTATTCAAACATCATTCCTTCGATTTCAAGAATATAATTCCCAATAAGAACGAACGTAAGTGATTGAATGGCTGAAATCGAGAATAGGATTGAGATTTTGGAAAGTAAATAACTGTTCCTCGAAAGGTTCAAGAATTTCTCTCGACTTAAAATTTCTTTGTCTTTGTTGATTTCCTCTGCAGATACTGTGAGGCCTAAGAAAATTGAAACGATAATAGAGATGAATATATATTGTGGAATATTTTCATTGCTATAGTACGAGTAGCTTTCAACTCCATTTCGCCAATCAAAATACTTAATGAAAAACGAAAGGATTAGAGCAAGCGTTGGAGCCACAAGTAAGTTGACCAATACATATTGTAGATTGGAAACCTTACTAAGCAGGTCTCTTTTAAAATAAGTCCATAGTTGAATGAACTTAGACGGAAGCTTTGACGACGAATCAATTTTCGACTCTTTTGTCTCTATCTTTTCCGCCTGATTCTCGTTGTACAATTCATTCCAATCGTTTGCGTCTTTCTTTCTAGTGTGCGTTTCAGTTCCGTATTCATCGACGATTCTGGCATCTATTAAGTTGAAAATCTGCTCAGGGTTTACATTACCACATAGGCTGCATTCCCTTTCGTGTGAATTTCCTCGGTATGAATGTGTTTTAAAATGAACGATTGCATTCAAAGGGTTTCCGTCATAAATAGGATAACCTCCAACATCCATGATTAACAATCGATCAAACAGTTTGAAAATGTTCGAGGACGGTTGGTGAATGACTACAAAAATCAATTTTCCATTTAAGGAAAGTTCTTTAAGCAAGTCCATGATGTTCTCTGAATCGCGACTTGAAAGTCCTGATGTTGGTTCATCAACAAATAGGATAGAAGGCTCTCGAATTAGTTCTAAAGCGATATTAAGACGTTTACGTTGGCCTCCAGAAATTACTTTTTCAAGTGATGATCCAACTTTCAGTCTTCGAATTTCATACAATCCGAGCGATTTTAAAACTTCAACAACTCTTTTTGCGAGCTGAGAGTTATTTAGTCCACCAATACTGAGTTTAGCACTAAAGAAAAGGTTTTGGAAAACAGACAATTCTTCAATCAGTAAATCGTTTTGGCTCACGTTCCCAATCACTCCATCCAATGATTTTGAATTCGTATGGAGGTCAATTCCATTTACTTTAAGCGTTCCATGAGTAGGTTTGACCTTACCATTCATGATGTTCATCAGAGTGGTTTTACCCGTTCCTGATCCGCCCATAATCCCAACTAATTTTCCTTCCTTCGAAGAAAACGAGATTTCTTGAACTGCTGTTTTACCCGTTTTAAACGTGTGCGATATTTTGTCGGCTTCAAAACTAATCTGTTGGTGGTTCTTTTTCTCGTTGATCCTCGATATTAGATCACTATAAAAGATTTGAGAACTCTTCGTGGTACGAACTGTAGAGCCAATGTTGAACAAGTGCGTTTTGTCTTCAGCAACAATTTGTCCATTGATAAAGAGCTCGTGAGAACCGAAGTACCGAAAGAAGACAGTTTTGATGCTGTCGATTTGAATGGCGTGAATGAATCCATCAATACCGTCTACAAATGCTGTTTTAGCTACTTTGAATTTCTGTGGAATCCCTGCGTAATAATAAACGTGGTTCTTCTCATCAGGTGTATCTTTTCGTTCCGCTTCGACAAATCGCTTCACCTGTTTGTATTCTTCGTTCGAAATATTGAATGATTCAGATACTGTTTCAACAAAGTCCAATTCCGTTTCCGAAAATTCGTGGTCAGCATTAATGAACTCAAAAATTCGAACAAGTACAATGAATTTTTGCCGTTGTGTAAGCTCCTTGTTGACTTGATCACAAATTCGAAGAACTTTAACCGATTGGAGGGAAGTACGTTTTTTACCTCCTGATTTCGCATAGAGTTTACCTCTTGTAGCAATCAGGAAGTCGTCAAAAATCGTAAGGTATTTGGTAACGTCGGAAGAACTTAATTCCGATTTTAGAAATCCTCCAATTATTTCACGGCCTCTGGAACTTTTAATTCCACTGGGATCAATTATTGATTCTTCTGATACTTCATCAACTCTCGCAACAATAGCAAAGAGCTGCATTAACGCGCGAAGTATTCTTTCACTCATCGTGGAGTGGGATAATTATTTCTTAAATCCAATAAGCATGATCGCACATCCTGTAACCTTAAGATCTGGATCTAACTCAGTGATAATTGTAACAGGCAGCGTTTCATTAATTTTGAAATCCCAATACGGAGCGTTTCTATAGTTTTTGTTAGAGAACAAGATTTGTCCCTTTGGATCTTTAATTGTAAAAATCACATAGTCTTCATCATCTCCAGCACTTGCTGCAATTCTATAAGTCGACCCACCGAAGAATGTCGTTTGAAACACAGCTTCTTGGTTGCGATCTAAAAATGCAGTATACACTTGCCCATCAGAGATGAATTCAGATCCATTTGTTTTTTTCGTCAAGAGTTTCTCACAATTCTCGACAATTCTTTCACAATCTTGAGAAAATGCTTGCCCTACTGTAATTGCCGATAATAGTGCTACTAATAAATATTTCATCTGATTATGCTTTTGTGATTGAATTTCTAATTGCTTTAACTTTCTCAGTAATCTCATCAACGACAGATTGATCAAACTCAACATTAAATGAGTGGTTGAACGTTGTTAAGTGCTTGTCTTTGTCCGTTTCAGGTGCCTCATACTCATAAGTCATTTCGATTTTATCGAAAGAAACTTCAAGGTCTTCAAGTTGAAGTATCAGTTCATCGTTCTTACCATCGTCATTGTACTCTTTCAACAATTCAATAATCGAAACCAAAGATTGTTTTTGCTCTCCAATTCTTCTTTTGATTTCGTCGCTTGATTTCTTTCTGTTCAATTCACAAGCGAAATAGACAGATTCAACCCAACCACCAGAAAGAATCAAAGCAGAAGTTGATTTTCTATTTGCGTTCTTCAAGAAATTATCTGCTTTCTTAAAGGCTTGAGACATCAATTGAATCATTTTGTCTTCATCGCCATTGTTGCTTTCAAATTTTGATATGAAATCCGCGTCAAATGCAGCATCTAGTCCGAGCTTAGCAGTCAACTTCTCAATTGAATTTAAGTAACTCATTGAAGTACTTTTTTGACTGTACAAAGAAGAATAACCCAAGTCAGTTCCGTAAATCCCTAGGTTCAATGCTTGTTTGTGTTCAGACACGTAATCATTCACATTCGCTTCTGGATTCAAAAGTGTTTTGTCAAATGTCAAGTCCAATTGCTTAATTAAGTATCCAGTTTGAACAGGCGATGGGATACTAAAGATCTTATCGTCGAAAATCGCATGTAGCGGGTTTGTTT
>JAWUWJ010000090.1:0-7273 GCA_034111925.1 Crocinitomicaceae bacterium | reverse complement strand
CACTCTCTTACTTGAAAAACTCAAAATATCGACTCAATTATCCACTTCAGAACTATTAATTCTTGACAAAACATTGGGGTTTTATTACTCTGAGTGCATAATAAATTTCACAAATGAATTTGAAATAGACCCATCCACAATTGATGCAATTGCATCCCATGGTCACACAATTTTTCACCAACCCGAAAAAGGCTACACTTACCAAATAGGATGTGGTGAAACAATCGCCTTCAAAACGGGGATAAAAGTAATCAACGATTTTCGGCAAAAAGATGTCGTTGCCGGAGGACAAGGTGCACCGCTCGTTCCAATTGGCGACAAGCTCCTTTACAAATCATTTGCCGATGCATTTTTAAATATTGGTGGTTTTTGTAATATTTCAATTCCCTCTGATAAAACCATTGCGTTTGATATCTCTCCTGGAAATTTGCCTTTAAATAAAATAGCCTCGGAATTTGATCAAGCCTATGACAAAAGCGGGTTAATCGCCCGATCGGGGAGTATTGACAAAATTGTTCTGAACGAATTGGATGAACTTGATTATTATTCAACAGCTCCTCCAAAATCATTAGGAACTGAATGGATTGAGGCGAACTTCAACCCAATCGTATCGAAAATTAATTCTCCTCAAGATCGAATGCGAACCGTCCTAGAACATATTGCTGAGCAAATTTCAAGGACGTGCATTCAGAACAGCATTAAATCACTGTACATAACGGGAGGCGGAGCTTATAACGATTTTTTATTGGAAAGGATTAAAGAAAAATCTAAAACTGAAATCGTCATTCCAGGTGCTGTTGAGATAGAATTCAAAGAGGCTATAATTTTCGGGCTTCTTGGAGCTCTTTTCTTAGAAGGAAAGCCCAACACTTTATCAAGCGTGACCGGAGCAAGTAGAGATGTAATGGGCGGGGTTTTGCACCTTCCGTGAGATTAACAACTTAGCTGTTAGTAACTCAATTTAAATCCATATTGAATTTCGATTTCTTTATTAACTTTGCTAATCCAAAAAAAAGGATTTAGTTGATGATAGATTTACTCGAAAAGTTTGAGAACAAGAGACCAGAGATTGTATTTGAATGGAAAGATTCAGAGACAGAGGCAGAAGGATGGGTTGTAATTAACTCATTAAGAGGAGGTGCTGCCGGAGGTGGTACACGAATGAGAATTGGTCTCGATAAAAGAGAAGTCGAATCGTTAGCTAAAACGATGGAGGTTAAATTCACAGTGGCAGGCCCAGCAATTGGAGGTGCTAAATCTGGAATTAACTTCGATCCAAGTGATCCAAGAAAAGAAGGTGTGTTGAGAAGATGGTACGCAGCAGTGACTCCATTGTTGAAACATTACTACGGAACTGGTGGTGATTTGAACGTAGATGAAATCCACGAAGTTATTCCAATCACAGAAGATTGTGGCGTTTGGCATCCTCAAGAAGGAGTTTTTAACGGACATTTTCAACCGCGTGATGCACAAAAGATTAATAGAATCGGTCAATTGCGTCAAGGCGTATTGAAGGCCATTGAAGATCCGTCATACTCTCCAAGTGTTGATCGAAAATACGTTGTAGCCGATATGATTACAGGTTACGGTGTCGCTGAATCCATAAAGCATTTCTACGATTTATACGGAGGAGAAGTTACTGGAAAGCGTGTTATCGTTCAAGGTTGGGGTAATGTTGGTTCCGCTGGAGCTTATTATTTGGCGCAACAAGGAGCTAAAATCGTTGGAATTATTGACCGCGTTGGTGGATTGATCAACGAAGAAGGATTCTCATTGGAGGAAATCAGAGAGTTGTTCTTGACGAAAGACGGAAACTCATTGAGCCATCCAAACCTAATTGCATACGATGAAATGAATGCTAGAATTTGGGATTTGAAAGCTGAAGTTTTCATTCCATGTGCAGGTTCACGTATGATTACAGAAGATCAATTGGATAGAATGATTGCAGCAGGAATGGAAGTTATCTCTTCAGGAGCTAATGTTCCTTTCGCTGATCCTGAAATTTTCTTCGGACAAATTGCAGACAAAGCAGACAACAATTTAACTGTAATTCCAGATTTCATTTCGAACTGTGGAATGGCTAGAGTCTTTGCTTATTTAATGAGTAATGACTTAAAAGAACTTACAGACGAAGGTATTTTTAGCGATACGAGTAGCATCATTCGTGAAGCTATCGCAAATACTCAAAAACTAAACCCAAATAAAACAGGACTTGCCAAAGCTGCCTTCGGACATGCTTTGAAACAACTTGTTTAAAACTTAAAAAAGCTACTTAAACATGGAAATTTTTATTGTATCCGTTTTTGTTCTTGGTTATCTTGCGATAACGTTAGAGCACACCCTAAAAATCGACAAGCTGGTTCCAGCTTTGCTAATGATGGCATTGGCTTGGGCAGGTATTGCTTTTGGTCTTGACAGCTTCCCAACTTGGTTTGATAGTCATTCAAGTACAATAATATCGCTTGATGGTTTTGGACATGAAGAACGACTCGAATTGATGGAAGGAACTTTATTGCACCATTTCGGAAAGACTTGTGAAATTCTAATGTTCCTTGTTGGAGCTATGACTATTGTTGAAATTATTGATCACTTCAATGGTTTTCAGACAATTAAAAGAATTATTAAAACGAATAAGAAAGCAACGCTGTTGTGGATCGTTTGTATTCTAGGATTCATTCTTTCAGCAATCATTGATAACCTTACCGCAACGATTGTATTAATAACAATTCTAAGAAAGCTGGTAAAGGACACCAACCTAAGAATGTGGTACGCCGGTATGATTATCGTTGCCGCAAACGCTGGTGGTGCTTGGTCTCCAATTGGTGATGTTACTACAACAATGCTTTGGATGGGTGATAAAGTAACTGCGATGCATTTGATCGCGAAATTACTTCTTCCATCTCTTGTTTGTATGATTGTACCGACTGTAATTGCTGGATTCTTACCTGCATTCAAAGGTACAATGGAACAAGACGATTCGGATGACGAAGTCAGTCCACATGGAACGAAAATGCTAGTCCTAGGATTATTGATGATTGTATTCGTTCCAATCTTCAAAACTGTAACACATCTTCCTCCTTACGTTGGTATGATGTTGTCTCTTTCAATTGTAGCATTGGTTGCTGAGTTTATTAGCTCGCGCGAATTCTCAATGACTAGCGTAGCGGATCATGAAAGTGGCGGTTCACATCATAGCAGTCCTACATTTGGAGCGCTATCGAAAATTGAAATGCCATCGATCTTGTTCTTCTTAGGGATTTTGATGACAGTGGCAGCGATGGAGTCACTTGGATTGATTTTCAATTTTGGACAAGACGTTAATCGTGCATTGGATACAGATGTATTCATTACTTTATTAGGAGCAGGATCAGCGGTTATTGATAATGTTCCTTTAGTTGCAGCTTCAATGGGAATGTTCCAAGAACCAACAGATCATAACACGTGGCACTTTATTGCTTATGCCGCAGGAACTGGTGGAAGTATGTTGATCATCGGATCAGCAGCAGGAGTTGTGGCAATGGGAATGGAGAAAATTTCTTTCTTCTGGTATTTGAAGAAAATCAGTCTTCTAGCTCTAGTGGGTTATTTGGCTGGAGTGGCAGTATTCTTGCTATTCAAATAATAAATAAACATTTTTAAACGTTAAAACAATATGAGTTTATCTTTTCTTTTACAAGTACAAGCTACAGGCGCTCCAGGAGCCGAAACAGGTGTTAAGGAAGTTGCTGTTTGGGAAATTCTTAAAGATGCAAGTCAAACAGGTTTTGGTTTGGTCATCAATGTTCTTTTGGCTTTAATGCTTGGATATTCGATCTTCATTTTTGTTGAGCGCTATTTGGCCTTGAGAAAAGCATCGAAGTTAGAAGCAGGATTCTTGGCTAAAATCAAGGACTATATTCTTAACGGAAAGATTGACTCTGCAAAAGATTATTGCTCGAGATCAGATTCTCCATCAGCGAGAATGCTTGAAAAAGGAATTTCAAGATTGGGGAAGCCAATTGAGAATATCACAGCGACAATTGAGACAACAGGGAAACTTGAAATTCTTCGATTGGAGCAACGTTTAAGCTTTTTAGCAACAGCAGCAGGTGCGGCACCAATGATTGGATTCCTTGGAACTGTAGTTGGTATGATCATTGTATTTATAGATTTAGGAAACGCAACTTCGCTTGATTTACAAGTGATCGCGCCAGGTATCATGACGGCAATGGTAACGACTGTTGAAGGATTGATTGTAGGTATTATCGCATACGTTGGATACAACTACTTGGTGGCGAAAGTTGAAAAGGTTGTTTACCAAATGGAAAATGACGCTTTAGAGTTTACAGATTTATTGAACGAACCTGGTAAATAAGCAATTATGAATTTAGGATCAAGAAATAAAATAAAAACTGATGGCGGTATGGCGTCGATGACAGATCTTGTATTTCTGTTGTTGATCTTTTTCATAATTATGGCGTTAATGAGTAACCCTCAGGCTAAAGTTGACGTACCAGAGAATAGTAACCTACCTCCAATAGCAGATCCGACAGCAGCGTCGGTTGTTATTACAGAAGAGAACCTTTACGTTGTTTTTCCTGGAGGAGACATGGACGCACCAAGACAGTTTGAAGACATTCAAACTGAGGCAAGTGCGGCAGTGGCAGGCTCTGGAAAGAATAGATTGAAAATTGAAGGACACAAAAATGCTGATTACGAAGCAGTATTTAATGTTTTAGCAATGGCACAAATAAATGGTTGGGACCCAGTTTTAGCCTATAAAAAATAGAATTATGGCAACATTACCAATAGTAAACACATTCGATAGACGGGCGGGAATTATTTCTGCTGTAATCGCTATGATCGTACTATTGATTGTCATTTTATTTTTAACATACGAACAAGCTGATCCACTTCCTGAGGATATTCCAATTGCATTGGCAGCACCACTTGATGTTACTGAAATTTATGATGTTGTTATAGCCAATGGCGGCGGCGGCGGTGGAGATCCATCTGAAGCAGAACAAATCACTCCAAATCAAATTGAACAAGTTTTAACTTCACCAAATTCGGACACACAAGTAAGTTCTGGAACTGGGACGAATACAACTGCACCTGTTGACAATGGTCCTTCTGGTGATGAAACACCTAACATGTTCGGCCCGGGAGGGAGTGGCGGCGGTAACGGTGGTGGAGAAGGAACTGGTTTTGGACCTGACGGCGGACCTGGAGACAATGGCAATGGAGGTAATGGTAATGGTGCAGGAAGAAGCGTAAAGAAGCACGTAGATTTTGACCTTGATTATGACCAAGTAGTTAATTTCGCTTTTAAACTTACAGTTGACGCGAATGGAAATGTAATAAAAGCCGCTGTGATTATGGGGCAAACGTCAACTACTGATCAAGTTCTGATCAACAAGGTGAAAAGCGCTGTTATAAATCAAGTGAAGTATTCTAAATCTCAAGGATCGTCTGTCATCTTTAAGATTTACAAATTCAGCATCCAACCAAAATAAAGTCAATTGTGATTGATTGGTTGTATCAACAGTTTCCTTCTTATCAGTTAATGGGCTCAAAAGCCTTTAAACCGACCCTGGAAAACACCCATAAAATTCTTGAACTTATTGGAAATCCAGAAAAGGATCTAAAATTTATTCACGTTGCTGGCAGCAATGGAAAAGGGTCTGTTTGTTCGATACTCTCCTCTGCCCTGACTGAATCGGGTTTGAAAGTCGGCTTATTCACTTCACCACACATTCTAGAATTTCAAGAACGCATTCGAGTAAACGGTGTTTGTATTCAAGAAGATAATGTAAATTCATTTATTAAAAACATTCGAGAAACTGAATTGGATTTTAGTCCCTCCTTTTTTGAAATCACTTTCGGAATGGCTTTGGATCATTTCAGAAAAGAAGAATGCGACATCTGTGTTATAGAAACTGGATTGGGCGGCCGATTGGACGCTACGAACGTTATCACTCCCCTATTAAGCGTTATAACGACAATTAGCTTGGAACATACCAATATGCTCGGAGAAACGTTGGGAGAGATCGCAATTGAGAAAGCAGGGATTATTAAACCAAACGTAACTGTCGTATTGGGAGCTATTTCTCCTTCGATCCAACACGTTTTTGAAACGAAGGCCAAAGAAAACAACACTAAGATCATTTGGAGCAAGAATACACAGCCTTCAAGCTTGGAAAAATCATTCATAGCAGACTATCAAAAAGAGAACTTTAAAACGGCTCTAACAGCAATAAATGAATTGAACAAAGGAGATTTCAAGATTTCAACGGATCACATCAAAAACGGAGTTGAGAATCTAAATAAAAACACAGGTTACTCTGGTCGATTGCAAATTGTAAGTCAGAATCCACTTACCATTTTTGATGTTTCCCACAACGCGGATGGAATTCAAACCACCTTCGAAGCCATGAAATCGATCCAAAAAGGAGATTTACACATCATTTATGGTACAAGCGCAGATAAAAATTTAAATTTAATTCTTCCTTTATTACCTGTTAAAGCGAGCTATTACATCACCGAATTTTCCAATCCACGAACAGCAAAAATCGAAGATTTGAAAACCGAATTCGAGCGAATAAACTTAAAATCAACTCTTTATTATTCCAATGCGGCCGAAGCACTAAAAGCAGCGAGGTCGAATTCAAGTAAAAACGACACTATACTTGTCATTGGAAGCTTTTTTCTATTGAGTGACTTTTTTTAATTTTTTTCAAAAAAACACTTGCTATTAACAAAAACACAGTTATATTTGCACTCCTAATCTGATAAACGAATCAGAAAATATGGGGGATTAGCTCAGTTGGTTTAGAGCATCTGCCTTACAAGCAGAGGGTCACTGGTTCGAATCCAGTATTCCCCACAGAATGAAAGCTTCATCGAAAGATGAGGCTTTTTTTATGCAATTAGGTTTTGATTTGGAACCAGGGCTGGAACTAACGTTTGGCTTGTTGAAGTTGGACTTCAACGGTTCGAGTCCAGTATTCCCTGCCATTTAAAGCTTCACTTTTTACTGAAACTTTTTTTATGCTGAATATTCTGACATTCAATAGGTGCTCCTATCAAGTATTAGCTTCAATTCATCCGGATGACGGGGCTTGGTTTACCCAAATGGAAGAGAGCTTATCTAGGATCAGTCCCAAAAGTTGGGGAGGAATTTAAATTAAAAAGATTTTCTTTGTCAAAAAGAGAATTCCATTGGAGGCATATTTAGACTTATTAAAGCTGATTTTACCAGAAATGCTAGTTGAGCATTTTGACTTAGTGAAAT
>JAWUWJ010000089.1:0-31287 GCA_034111925.1 Crocinitomicaceae bacterium | reverse complement strand
CAATTCTTTTTCTTGCTCCTTTTGAGCTTTGTTAGAATCATTTTTAGCTGCTGCAATTGCTGCTTTGTCTTTTTCTAATTCAACTTGAGCCGCTTTTTCTTCAAGTACTTTTGCTCTCGCTTCTGCGTCAGCTTTTCGTTTCGTTGCAGCCTCTTCTCTTGTTTTTATATCGTTTTCAAGCTGCGTTCTTTTTTCTTCTGACATTGTTGCAGATCCTGCAGCCAACTCTTCAGCTTCTTTTTTTAACTCTTCAGCTTCTTGTTTAGCAGCTTCGCTTTCCTTTTCAATATCTTCTTTTGCGCTTTTAATGTCTGCTGTTTCTTTTTCAAGTTCAGCTTGTCGCTTAATTGCATCTTCTTTACGTTTGGCTGCTTCTGCTGCAGATTCAACTTCTCCGTCGATTTGACCTTGAATTTTATCTTGCTTATCTTGAGAGTCAGCTGTAACTTCTTCCGTTGTGTTTGTTTTTGCTCTTAGGGAAACATTATAAGTTCTTCCGTTTTCAAGTTTGATATCTTTCAATTTATATGTTGAATACATACTATGGAACACTTCCAATGTAACAACCTGATCTCCATAAGGATCAACGGTGATCGTAGCAGTTCCAGTAGCATCAGTTGTTCCGGCTGTAATTCCAGTTCTTGTCCCACTAACGACCTTTACCAACGCATCTTTTACAGGGCCATTTTCACTTTTAACAGTAACAGTAATTGTTACACCTTCTTTAACAGGCTCGCTAATTGAAATTGGGAAATCGATATTTGTTGTAGATGCCACTCCGGTTAAAGAAGCAAGTACCATTGATGTTAAAACGTAAATTTTTTTCATTCTTAAAATTTTAGTAGGACTCTAAAGATACATAAATCCCTTTTTAACTTGCTACATAAGCAAAAACAATTCCAAATTTTCATGTACTTTTAGCCCATGCAGTTTTCGGCTATTGTTGGACAAAAAGAATTGACAAACCATCTTATTGATGAGGTGAATAATGAAAAAATTAGTCACGCTCAAATGTTTCTTGGTAAGCCAGGTTATGGTTCACTGCCACTAGCCCTTGCTTTCGTTCAATATTTATTTTGCGAAAATAAGTCAAAAGAAGACAGTTGTGGCGAATGTCCACCTTGCAGAAAAGTTGAAAGATTGCAACATCCTGACCTTCACTTTTCCTTTCCAACGGTTCAAACGATAGCGAAAACATCCAATCCCGTCTTAGGAGAATGGCGAGAACAAATCCAAGAAAACCCTTATTTTGATCTAAACACATGGATTAAAAAAATCGATGTAAAAGAACGAAAGCCAATTATTAGTGTTCATGAAAGTGAAGACATTATTAAAAAATTGAGCCTAAGGTCTTATGAAGGTGGTTATAAGGTGATGGTGATTTGGATGGCAGAGGAAATGAACCCTTCTTGTGCAAACAAGCTTTTAAAGATCATTGAAGAACCGCCGAACAAAACCTTATTCATTCTCTTGGCAGAATCACAGGAGTTTATGCTTCAAACGATCATTTCTAGATGTCAAATTGTTAAAGTGCCTCGAATCAAACTAGAGGATTTATCGAAACATTTGTCTTCAAACTTGAAAGTTGGAGGAGGAAATGCCGACAGTGTTGCTTCTAGAGTTGACGGAGACTTAATTGAAGCGCTCGAGTTTTTAGGAGACCACGAAGAACAAGATGAGAACCGACGTCAGTTTATTCAATTGATGCGTGTTTGTTATAAGAAAAGCGTTCTCGAGATGATTCAATGGTCAGAAGAGATTGCCGCAGTGAGTCGAGAACAACAAAAAGTTTTTCTGAAGTATGCGCTGCACATGTTTAGACAGAGTATGCTGAGAAATTACACAGAAGATCATTTAACAAAGGTTTCCGAAGAAGAAGATCAATTTCTTGACAAGTTTTCCCAATTTATCAGTGGAAATAATGTTTTTGACTTCATGAAAACATTTGACGATGCGCACTATCATATTGAAAGAAATGCGAACCCAAAAATTCTCTTCACAAATTTGTGTTTTAATGTGATGCGGTATATTCACGGCGCATAATTCAGTTTTAACATTCCATTCTTTAAATCTTCACGATTGATCTGAACTACACCTAGGATTTTATTGTGTATTTTTAGCCCAAAACAAAATAATTATGGGTTGTTCCAGTTGTGGGAGTGGAGACACGCCAGGCGGATGTAAAAACAATGGTACCTGTAGTTCTGGAGGTTGCAGCAAATTAGAGGTGTATAACTGGTTGTCAAACATGTCATTACCAGGAGGACAAGCCCCTTACGATATATTAGAAATTCGGTTCAAAAACAGCCGAAAAGGATTTTATAGAAACACGAAAAATCATTCACTTCAACTCGGCGATGTCGTTGTTGTTGAAGGAAGTCCGGGTCAGGATATTGGTGTCGTGTCTATTGTTGGTGAACTTACCAGAATACAGGTTAAAAAGAAAAGTCCAGGCTTTAAGCAAGCTGAGGCGCGAAAGATTTTGCGTATCGCTGAGCAAGAAGATATTGATAGATGGATAAAGGCAAGAGATCTTGAAAAAGAGGTCATGTATAAAGCACGAACGCTTGCCGTAAACCTCAATTTGGAAATGAAAATTTCTGATGTTGAGTACCAAGCTGATTTAACAAAAGCGACATTTTATTACACTGCCGAAGGGCGTGTTGATTTCCGTCAACTAATTAAAGACATGGCTGATGAATTCAAGATTCGTATTGAAATGCGCCAAATTGGAGCACGTCAAGAAGCGTCTAGACTTGGGGGAATTGGATCGTGTGGGAGAGAACTTTGTTGTTCTACTTGGTTAACAGATTTTAGATCTGTTTCAACATCTGCAGCTCGTTACCAGCAGCTTTCATTGAATCCGCAAAAGCTAGCTGGCCAATGTGGGAAATTGAAATGTTGCTTGAATTACGAGCTTGACATGTACCTAGATGCGATAAAAGCGTTCCCTAAAGGAGATTTGAAGCTACGTACAGACAAAGGAACGGCAGCACACATTAAAACGGATGTTTTTAAACAACAGATGTGGTACGTGTATGAAGGCGATTTTGGGTCAGGGTTGATTCCATTGAAACCAGAGAGGGTTCGTGAAATTATTCGAATGAATAAGGATGGGAAGAAGCCTCATGACTTGGTTGAGTTTATGGAAACGGTTGAAGTTAAAGAGCCAGACTATACAAATGTTGTTGGGCAAGACGATTTGAATCGTTTTGATAAAATGTTCAAGAAGAAAAAGAAACCGAACAGAAACAAGCCAGGCGGAAACAACAAAAACCGTCCTCAAAACAAGACCCAACAGAATACTAAGGCGAACGAGAACAATCCGAACAATAAGGCAAATAAGCCTCAAAACAAAAGCGGAAACCAGAAGCCGAAGGAGGGTAACCCAGAGGGAGAAGGAGTAAAAGCGAAAAAACCAAATCGGAACAATAGAAACCGAAATAACAATAAAAAGAAGCCTACGGAGAATAAACCCAATCCGCCGAAAAATGAAAGCCCGAAATAAATTTTTGTTTGTTCTTGTCGCAATAACACTGTTTTCTTGTTCAGAGGAGCCGTTTTATGAAAAAGTCTATTCCTTTGAGAATAAGGAATGGAAACAAGATCACAAGCTTAAATTTGAGGTAGACATTACGGATCTCGATAAGGAGTATGACTTTATATTGTCGTTTAGGACTACAACCGACTATAAGTACAACAACTTATGGTTCTTCATGGAAACGGAGGCGCCAGACGGCTCCAATTCTAGAGAGCCATTTGAAGTCAAAATTTCCAACCCAGACGGTTCGTGGATTGGAACAAAAACAGGTTCTATTGTTGAAACACCTCTGGTCTTTGCACGTAGAAAATTACCTCTTAAAGGAAAATACAAGTTCGTTATAGAACAAGGAATTACAGAGTCCGAGGTAGATGAAATTTTAGATGTTGTTTTTACCGTTGATTACGCAGGTAAGGACTAGCCGTGCGGTTTTGACATAAATGAGTCGAGGAATTAAAAGGAAAATAACGGTATTGGATAGAGAATACTTTTGGGTTCTTGATGGAAACTCTATTGACAGCAATAAAGAACATCATATTAGAATACATTCAAACAAGTTAACTAAGAGCATCTTATATTTAGATCCTTATAATTGGCATTTGGAAATAAGACCAAAGACAATTGAAATAGCAATACTATTTGCAATTGATGCAGGTTGGAGCCCCGAAAAAAAAGGAACGACCATGTATCTGTCAATGAAAAATGAAGGAGAAATTTATCTATTGCCAGAAGGAATAAAGTTTGGGTACTTAGATAAAAGTGGCATTGTATAATAAAAGGTAAACGTTTTAATAGCGCTTACCTTTTATTATAAACTAAAGTTTGTACTCGTAGGAAAAAGCAATAACATGCCGTGTTCCTGCTTCGTAGTCTCTAAACTTCTTGTCAAGCTGATACTTCACTGATAATCCGTGAGGTCCATCCAACTCAATTTTAGTTCCTACAGCAAATCTCATTTTAGTAAACTGTCGCCCTCTTTCACCCAATTCAGGGTTATAAAAGAACTCTGTGCTTAAGGTTGGCGTGAATATACTTTCTTTGATATCATAAGAAATACCGGGCTTAAAACGGAATGCTTGATCGAAATCAGCATCGTATGTCTCTGCTGCTCCAAACTGCTGAAAAGCATACTGGTAGCGAACTCTAAGTGCAAGGTCTAAACGTTTAACGATTGCCTTCTTAAAATTTGCATTTATGTTAATCCGGTGTGATGACTTGTAGTTTCCGTACTTGTTACGATCAACTAGAAATCGATATTCAACAGATGGTTTGAACCACTTTTTCACTTTGTATTCAATTCCAGCTTGAGGAAAAAATGTAGCCACGCCTTGGTTATCAAAACGAGTACTCAAGTCGAACGTCCAGTCCATCTTCTTAATGACATCTCCGCGTAGCCCAACTTTGGCCCAAGCCATCATGTAGTCGCTTTCTTGCCCAATAGAGGATATGGAAATCCCGAGAAATAATAGAAATGTAGAAAACTTCATATTTCTTAGAATCTTTTGTAACTACTCATAGTTCCTAGATCTACCACTTCCTTTTTGTCTGTAATCTCAACATCAATAAAAACGGTTTTGTCTAAGTTACCTAAGTCATTGTTGGCAGTTACTTCAGAGAAAGTATGATCTTCATAGAAGAAAAGACGGTATTTTCCAGGCTCCAAGAAGCTGAATTCAAAAGAACCGTCAAATGACGTTTCAACATCATCATCGAAATAGGTCTTTGTTAAGTCTTCACCATACATGATGTAAACATCAAATTTTTGAGCGCTATACGTCGTAATTAGGTTGTTTGCACCATCGAATTCTTGAACATTGACAATACCTTTAATTGTTGCAGCACCACCCGGGCCTTCAATTTTTGTACATCCCGTGGTAAAGAATAAAAGTGCACTAATGGAAAAAAGGAATAAAAGAGATTTGGTTTTCATAGGTATAATTTAAACATGTTTAAAACAAATGACGTCAAAATAAAGCAATAGAAATGCAACCATTCACCTTTTTTTGTCGTTTCCAATATACGAATTGTTAGCAAATTGTTAACAAATTTCGTAATATTGAAAGAATCAGATTGTTATCACAATAGGATTTCTAAAGACTATATACGATTATGAAACTAACTAGAAAGTTGAAACCAACCTTATTTCTTATATTGTTGTTGGTGTCGGGAGCGGCTAATTCCCAGGTAATTATCAATGAGTACTCATGTTCTAACATGAATGGACCGCTAGATAATTTTGGAGAAAACGAAGATTGGATTGAGTTATTCAATTCAACAGGAGCCCCAATTGATTTAACAGGATATTATCTTTCTGATAAATCTTCAAATCTATTAAAATGGCAAATTCCAAGTGGAGTAGTCCCTGCAAATTCTTACCTAATGGTAATGTGTTCCAAACGAAATACCGTTAATGGAACTGAATTGCATCCCAACTTTAACCTAAAACAAACGCAAGGCGAGTGGATCATTCTTTCCAACACACTTGGAACTGTAATGGATTCAATCCAAATTGTTCATTTAACACAGCCGGACCATTCAGTCGGACGTTCAACGGATGGCGCTGTCGATTGGAAACTTTTCACAACACCAACACCAAATTCACCAAACGTTGGAGCTCAAAACTTTTATGAGCCAACTCCAGTTATGAATGTTGCCCCAGGATTTTATCCAGGAGCACAATCAGTGACGATTACATGTAGCAATCCAGCAGCAATAATTCGATATACAACGGATGGATCTTATCCAACCGCAGCGTCTACAGCTTATGCAGGGCCGGTAAACATTGCTACAACAACTGTTCTTCGTGCCACGGCATTTGGAGTTGACGAGCCTAGTTTTACTGAAACAAATTCTTATTTCATTAATGTAAACCACGACGTTTGCGTTGTTTCCGTTTGTAGTGATGATGTTTACGATCTAGTTGCCAATGGTAACCAAGGTGGTTGGGGAGGAACAGCCAACAAAATTGGTGGTTTCGAACTTTTTGAGCAAGACGGAAGTTTTATTGATGAAGGTGACGGACACTTCAATAAACACGGAAATGATTCATGGGCTTACGCTCAAAGAGGATTTGACTTTATCATGAGAGATCAGTTCGGATATAACGATGTCATCGATCACCAAATTTTCCCTGCTGATACACCAAGAGATAAATTTCAACGTGTAATCTTAAAGCCGGGAGCAAGTGATAACTACCCATTTGAGCCAGGAGGAGCGCACATTCGTGATGCATTCGTTCATACGCTTTCAATTAGAGCAGACATGCTTCTTGATGAAAGAACTTGGAGACCTTGTGTTGTTTATTTGAACGGTGATTACTGGGGAGTTTATGAAATTCGTGAAAAATACGATGATCATGATTATACAAATTATTACTACCAACAAGACAAATTCAACCTTCAATATCTTAAAACTTGGGGTGGAACTTGGCAAGAGTATGGAGCTCCAAACGCTCAGCCAGATTGGGATGCTTTAACAGCTTTCATTCTTGCAAACAATATGGGGCCTGGTGCGGATTGGGATTACGTTAAAGGAGAATTGAAATGGCAATCATTGTGTGATTACTTCATGTTTAACTCTTACGTAGTAAACCAAGATTGGTTGAACTGGAATACCGCATGGTGGAGAGGAATGGACCCACTAGGTTCAAAGAAAAAATGGAGATACACATTGTGGGATATGGATGCAACATTCGGACACTACACCAATTATACAGGGATTCCTGATCCAACAGCAAACGCAGATCCTTGTAATGCTGAGAACCTTCCAGACCCTGGAGGCCAAGGACACACAGCAATCTTAGAAAAACTTATTTTAGAAAACGCGGAAGTTGAGCAGTACTATATAACGCGTTACATTGACTTGGTAAACACAAAATTCTCTTGTGCTTATATGAATCAATTGCTTGATAGTATGTTGTTGGAGATTACACCAGAAATGCCAGGTCAAATTGCCAAATGGGGTGGATCAATGGCGCAGTGGGGAGCGAATGTTCAAGAGCTTAAAGACTTTATCGATTTAAGATGTCTTGCATTAGAACAAGGTTTAATTGACTGTTACAACTTAACAGGACCTTACCCAGTTGTATTTGATGTGACTCCACCACTTTCTGGAACTATCAAAGTAAACTCGGTGTTTGCACCAACATATCCTTGGGCAACGACGTATTTTGGAGGAATTACAACAAACACGATCGCCTTCCCGGAAGTTGGTTGGATATTCGACCACTGGGAGTTCACGGTTGGACCGATGAACCAAGTGATAACAGAAGACTCAAACAGTGTTGATATTACAGCACCAGAAACTATTACAGCAGTATTCGTTCCAGACAATCCAGACCTTGATGGAGATGGAATCTCAAACATTGACGAACTTGCAGGTTGTACAGACCCAAACAACGCTGATACAGATGGAGATGGAATTGATGATGGTGTTGAGGTAAACGGAGGGTCAGATCCTTGTGACCCTTGTGATCCTGATACAAACTCACCAACGTGTGATTCTGATTTAGATGGAGTCTTTAATGTAGACGAAATTGCCAATGGGTGTACCGATCCGTTCAACGCTGATACAGATGGAGACGGATTGACCGATGGAGAGGAAATCACAGGAGTTGATGATCCATTGACGCCGTTAGTTCCTACTGGAGTTTCTGATCCATGTAATTCATGTGATCCAGATGATTCAGATCCTGCATGTCATATTGATACTGATGGAGATGGTGTTTCTGATGCAAATGAGAATGCAAACGGAACAAACCCTACCGATCCTTGTTCTTATTCAATACCACTAATTACAATGCCAATTGTTTCTGGAGCTGATTGCGATGGTGATGGACTTTCGGATGCGATTGAAATCGCAGTAATGTCTGATCCTTTTAATCCATGTGATCCTGATTCTTCAGGAGTTGAGTGTGCATACGGAATTCACATTCCAACAGCATTTTCACCAAACGGAGATAACAACAATGATATTTTTAGTGTTGTTATTGGACAAGACGTAGCTTCATTTGTTATTCATATCTACGATCGTTGGGGTAATGAAATGATTAACACGGACGATAAATTAATGGAGTGGGACGGAACGTACAACTCTGAAGAATGTAATTCAGGTGTTTATGCTTACTTACTTGAGGCTGTAATGAATGATGGGACTCCTCAGGTGCGCTCAGGAAACATTACATTATTTAGATAGATAGAATTATGAAGAAGATATATTTGACATTGGTCGGGTTAGCGTTACTTCATAGTGCGGGAGCTCAAGACTTACATTTTTCACAAACTACCCAAACGCCGCTTTTGATAAATCCAGCGGCGGTGGGTGTTTTTGATGGGTGGGAAAGACTTACAGTAAACCACAGAAATCAATGGCTTGGATCTTCAACTCAATTTTCGTCGACTGCAGTAGCTGCTGATGTCAATTTGGGAAAGACAAGAATGAATGACAAAGCCTATATGGGGCTTGGCTTGATGTTTTTTAACGATATAGGAGGAGACTCTAAATTTGGAAATACTCAAGGTTCTGTGTCGATAAGTGGTATTCTTCCAATGGGAGGTTCAGGACATACCTTATCTGCTGGAATTCAAGGTGGGTTCGGTCAACGTAAAGGAGATATTGATTTAGTAACATTCTCGAGCCAGTGGAACGGGACAGCGTTCGATCCTAACTACCTTAGTGGTGAGCAAAACGCAATTGAGTCATTCTCGTATGTTGAAGCGTCTGCGGGTCTCTTTTACATGTTTGACGGAGGGAAAAGCACATTCTCTAGAAACAATGACTTCAAATTTCAAATAGGAGTTTCAGGATTTCATTTAAATGCACCTCGATTAAAATATACAAATGGTGTTGAAGGTGAAAGATTGCACAGAAAATATGTTGCTCACGTAAGAGTTATAGGTGAAGTAGCAGGTTCTAAATGGTCCGTTGACGGTTCTGCAGCGCAATTTATTCAAGGAGCACATTTCGAAACTATTTTAGGAGTGATGATGCGTTACCGTTTTCAAAACGGAACGAAACAAACAGGGATTAACCACAATGCATATCTTGGATTTGGAACTTATTTTAGATGGGGAGACGCAATTGTTCCATCGGCAAATATTGAATGGAAAGGGTTCCAATTCGGAGTTTCGTATGATGTTACTGTGTCTTATTTGAGAAAAGCAAATGTAGGCTCTTTGGAGTTCTCACTTTCTTACAGAAACATGCACGATTCTTTATTCAAGATGAGAAAAAGAAGATTCTAGGATTATTTTTTTGCTGTCAAAGCTCTAAACAAACGAGCGATGCGTTTTCTAAAAAAGAACAATAGTAGAATGTATGGAATTGCCATTAGGTAAAGAATTCCATAATTCAAGTTGGTTCCAAACGAATCCTCTCCCAGCTCATCTCCGTTTTGCCCTTGTTCAGCAAGCAATTTACATTGTGAACAACCTTGCGCAAAAACTTGATCTACAACCAAAAGCACGACAAGTAATAAGACTATTTTCTTCCACTGAGACATGATACAAAAGTACTCAATTTGTTATAAACGGCCTTATTATTTAATTAAACGTAGTTATCAGCGAGTGCTTGGTGACGTTATATTGCCAAAATCGTATAAATTTGCGCCTATGAAGTTGATTTCTATAAGTGTTGTTGCAATCGTATTATTTTTTAGTGTTTCGTGTGGAACAGATGTTACGAAACCGACCCCTGATTCAAAACAAGACCTGGACAGTTTAATTACTGCGAACCCTGATGACATTTCGCTACTGGTTAAAAGAGGCGAAAAGTTATTTGAGGCGTATGAATACGACTTGGCACTTGTGGATGCGGCGAAAGCATTTCGTTTGGATACGAATGACTTGAGCGCACGTTTGCTGTATGCCGAAGTTATTAATAGTCGGGCAACAAGAACACCTCAGGAGGTTACAACTGCTCAGCGCATGTATGGTGAATATTTAAAAAAGAAGCCAGACAGCAAACGCGCACTCGTAGGATATGCATCGACCTATAGCTACCAATTTGATTTTAATAATTCATTCAAGTACATTAATATGGCCTTGAAGCTGGATAAGCATTATCGAGATGGATATGTTCTGAAAGGATCGAATTATATGCAAATAGGAAATGTTGACTTAGCAAAATCGTCTTATGAAACAGCAGTTCAACAAGACCCAGAGTTTTACTTGGCCTATTTCAAATTGGGTCAAATATATCAAGCGGAAAACGATCCTAAGTGTATAGAGTATTTTACGTCAGCGTATAAATTGAAACCGGAATACCTAGAGTTTAAGTACCAGATGGCGTATTCTATGCAAATTCATGATCGCGTTGACGAAGCGAAAGAGCTGTATAGAGAAATGGCGAAAGACACATCAGAGTTTTATGTCGTTCGAGGATTGTTCCACCAAGGATACATTCACCATTTCATGGAAGACAACATTGATAGTGCTCGATATTACTATGAAAGTGCTTTAAAAACAGAGCCAAGACACGTTCAATCATGGCATAACTTAGGTATTTGCTATGACCAAGCGGGAAATAAAACGCAAGCACTTAAATCTTTTTCGAAAGCGCTTAAGTACGATCCTAACTTTGAATTGTCGCGGGTTTACGCCGACAGTATTCGACGTCTTTAAATGAAATTGAACCGTAAATATGTGCTTTTGTTTTCAGAAGCACTGATTCCTGTTTTAGGCTTCTTCCTTTGGAATTGGGGTTTATACTTCATCCTTTTGTTCTATTTCATCGACATTTTGGCGCAGGAAGTGATAATGCACTTGAAATCCAAGAAGATTATTGGCGCACAAAACAATGCGAATTCTTCAAGTTGGCTAAAATCAGGAGCGTTAAGTGCGTTTGTGGTCCTCGCAATGATCAGTTTGATTCATGTAGCCATGTTTTATATTGACCCTTCAATTGATTTTATGAAGCAAATCGAAGCGTTTTGGACGTATAAAGAAATGGGCGTTCAACAAGGATACCTGTTACTTCCTCTGGTTGGACTTATGGCATATGTTCAGTTCCGAACCGATTTTCTAATGGTCAAAATGGAAGAGTCGGTGGTGTTGGAGACCATTTGGAAAAAGCATCTAAAAGCATTGTTGACAATAATAGGGTGCGTAGGAATAACGATTGGGTTATCTCAAATTGTAGTACTTCCTGAAGTGGTTTATGTGTTGTGTATCGTTGGTGGAATCGCCGTTTATGGCCTGAAGGTAAAAGACTAGTTTTTACTATTCAACGATTTGGATCTTCCAACTTCCCTGGTTTTCTTTCGTTTTGTATGACCTTCCCTTTACTTTGTTTCCCCAGATATAAATCATTGACGAGGCGCCCGCACCAGCAGCAAAACCAATTCCAATGTCAGGATTTCCAGACTCAATGAACCCCACAGCTGCAGTACCCAAAATGAGAGTTCCAGTTAGGCCAATTACCTTGAGAAATGTTCCACCAACTCGCTTTCCAAGACAGCTATTGTAAACTCCAATTCGAATTATTTCATTGAAACCGATCATTTGTTTCGTGGTATCTTTTGAAGAAATCGTCATGACTTCAAGAGAATCATTATAGAAGTCGGATACTTTTCCTTTCAACTTTCCCTTCGTTGTTTTTAGCTTAACGAATTGGTTTATACCGAAGGTCTTGTGTTTATAGACACCAGGGTTTTGAACTTCTAAGAACTTTGTTTTGCTTTGTTCTGAATCTGTAATTTGAGAAAAAGCAATGAATGTTTTGCTTAATGTCTGGTCTCTTATGGCAAAGTAGTTTGTTCTTTTTGGTTGGCAAATGATTTGTGTTATTTCGGAGCATTGAATTTTTTGTTGCGAAATGGATTCACCGAAAGACTTAGTATAAGTTAATGTATTGGTTTTTACTTTAAGAATTTTACCCTGAATTACAGAACCGTTTTTCATGATAATACTGTCCCATTGAATTGCTTGAGTAGTGTTATTCGTTTGGGCAGATAGATCTGAGGCAATAAATACGATTAGAATTAAAAAAAGGGTTTTCATCTTAATTGAATTGTTTTGTACAAATATATGAAGGAAGGGTAGAGTATGAATACTGATTAAAACAAAAGGAACAATAAGGGTTGCGCATATCACAACCATTTAGATTAAGTCGTTCATCAACAAAAATATGGTTGAATTGAATGACACAATCAATATTGAGTTAATTTAAGTGAATTATTTCAAACTTACCGCTAGTAACTTGCTTATATCCAGCAATGTAATAAAAGTAAACTCCACTCTTGAAAGAGCTGACAATTCCAATTGCAAGCATTGTTCTCAATGAGAAGGTCTTTTTAGTTAAAAATAGAAATCAGAACCTCGCTTCAAATCCACCATAGGCCCATGCAATAATGAATATATATAGGAGGATGAAAATAATAAAGACGAAGACAGCCACGATCAGCGTGATAAAAAAGAGAAGAATGTTGTTCTTTTTGGCAAACACCTTTTTCAGAGAGATTATTGAATAGACACAGACATATAGAACGGAAGCGAAAGTAATAAAATTTCCCAGTGTACTAATCGTTTCAGAGGGGTTCACCCACTCTAACCCTGCGAATATTACCGTTATAAAGGAGCCTAAAATGAACAAGAAAGAAAGGAAGTGTAAGGAAAAAACAAAGAAATTTACATAATACCTCTTTTCCTTGGTGCGGTAAAAAAGCATAATTACCAATGCGAGCACAGGAGTGAAAAAGAAAACCATTAAGTTAAAGTTACTTGTAAATGATTCCGAAATTTTTTGAATTGTTTGGTTGGAAGCTTCGTTACTATTGAAAGTAATAGAACTAGATTCGGGATTCGTGTCTAGAAGAAATGAAAGACCGAAATAGACAAACGAAAGAAAAAGGAATACACGAATCGGCGCAATGAATTGCTGACGTTTTCCGCCCAAATATTCTTTCGTGATAAACCCTGGCTTTGAGACCAAAGGAATAACACTTCTAAATAATTTACTGTCAAATGCGAGGTAATCAGCCAAAAAATCTGAAATCAAAACGCGAGTTGATGCTTGACGGGAGTGGTTTTCCTGACCACAACTATGGCAGAAGTTTTCAGACCGATCAAGTGGTGTGTGGCAGTTATAGCAAGAAGTTGATTTCCTCCGTTTTTTACTCATTCGAGCACAAGTTTATAGGTCAGTTGCCGCTAAAGATAATGGAATTCAATTATATCGAACGCTATCCGAGAGGCGACCTATTTCTGGGTTCTCTTGATCCAAGCAGGCAGCAATATCGAGCCGATAAACAGATAGGGAAAGTAAGAAATAAGCCTCCATATTAAGGCCAATACGCCAATCAGCAACGCAGAAGACGCGAAGCTCGAAAGCAGCTCTCCAAACGCAAATTCAGCAACGCCACTTCCGCCGGGTGTTGGACTAACGAGCATAAACAACCAGAGAACGAGCTGTTGGCCGAGAATCTTAATGTTGTCAATAAAACCGAGATGAATGAACGCGTTTAACACGGCGTTAATAACCAAGTAGCGCGAGATCCAACTTCCAACTGTAGTTAAGAAAACCTTGATCCAAAACGATCGTTTTTCAGTTTTAAATTCCTTTGATGCCGCTTCGATGTCTTTTCCCCATTCTCTTGCAATGAATTTCCAGCGCCTTAAGAAGGGCAAACTGAAAATGAGCAAAAGGAATTTTGTTGCGAGTTTCGGATACCAAAAGAGCGTTAAATACAAAAGAGAACAGATTCCAAAGATTACTGAACAACCAATCCAAAACCACCAAATGAGAGGAACAGAAGAGTCCAATCCTTCTGGAAATAAATCACTGTGATGGATAAACAGAAAGACGAACGGAATCATAACAACGAAGAACAAATTGTCCATGAATGCGGTTATGATCACAATGGCGGTGGCTTTTCCGAAAGGAATTGTTTCGCGGTTTAAAATGAACATTGCAACCGCTGCTCCTCCAACAACGCCAGGAGAGAGGGCAGACGCAAACTCCCAAATCATGATGACATAAAAACTCGCTTTCCAAGTCAGTTTTTTATGGGTCAAGATCCGAATCCTCAACATATAGAAGAAGTCTCGGCTTGCAGTAAAGAGAACTGCGCCGAGAATCCACATAACAGACCCTCCTGTCCAGTTGATGTTTTTTAGTACAGATGACACAGTTTGGAGTTCATAAGTTCCGTCAGCGTCTTTTTTGAAGTCGGAAGGATCGTGAAGATCGATTTTTCCATTCTTGTTTCCATCAACCCATGCGTGGGTTCCTGTGCCGTCTTTAACTTCTGAAAATTGTGTTTGTGAAACGCTTCGGTAAAGCATCCAACCCGAAATGAGTAAGCCAATAGCAACCGCGGCGAAAATTTTCCACCCACTAAAAGCTTTTTTCATTGGGCTCTTCATCGCTTAGTATTTTGGAATCAATGGAACATCAATGGTCCAGCCAGCGCGAACTTTTATTTTCTTAGAGTAATTATCAACGGCTTCAGGCTGCGTCAATGTTGAATATTCACCAACATCCCACTTTCCGTTTTCGTTTGAATCCCGAATAACCTTAAAAGTGTATTCTCCTGGCCATAACTCTTTGAATTCAACCAATTCTTGAGGGTTTTTCAACTTAAACTCTTTGACAAGCTCGTCTCGTTTTAATAATTGAATTATGATCGCTTCGGTGTATTTTGAAACATCAATATTTAAGGAACCAAAAGAAGACTCTGTTTCTAATGTAAGGATTTGTTTGAATTTTTTACTTGAACCACAATTCGTTACCACAGCACCTGAATCCATTTTGACTCTTACGTTTTCTAGGCTGTCACGGTCAAATTCGAGTTCGAAGGTTTTCCAGGCAAAGGCTGCGACCGAATAAGCAATTTGACTTGAATCAATTAGATTCATCAAATGGATCTTACTTGTGTCAATACTTTCGATAACTCCGTCGATGTTAAATTCAACTCGAGAAGAAGGCTTAATGGTTGAGCGACCCTTTTTAATTGAGATTTTTTTATCCCTGTCTTTGGGGCGAACACGGTAAACGAGTGTGTCTCGAATTATAGAATCTGCCACCGTCATTTCCAGCACAAACTCGGCAGAACTTTCGCGGATCAAACCGGTGTTTATTTCAACAGAGTCTTCAGAGTTCCAAAGCATTCTTGTTGAGGAAACATTTTCTCCGTCCATGTAAAGCTCAGGATCATTATCGCGAGCTTTTTGATGTGTTGTCAATAAGTGCAAACAAGGCCCTATCGATGATATGCTTTTAATTCCTGTCTTATTTGAAGGGGGCTCAAAAACGCGAAGTGGAATGGAATCAAAGGTATTGTCTACCACAGAAATTGTTCCTCCGTCAGGAAAGCCTAGCTGTTCGTAATCTTGTAATTTTAAATCGTTGTTTTCATCTTGAAATGCAACTGCACGGTACTCACCTTTGCGCAAGTAATTCAATTTTGCAACTCCATCGGATGGTTTAGCCAAGCTTACTAACTTGTCAGAATTAAGGTCAAAAAGTGCAACAACGCATTCGTCGTTTGGTAAATTTGACCAAGCATCGAGAACGACAACCGTGTAGGAAAGTGTATCTAAAATAGGTCCTGTTGAAAACACGTATTGAATTATTGTGTCGTTGCCTTCATTCAGGTCTTTGATTGCATTGTTGAGGTAAATGGCGTATGTTGTGTTGCTTTCCAGCGTGTCTCCCCATGTAAGGGTAAGTGTTTTATTTTTTACGGAAGCTTCGATTGTTGCGTGAGGAGGAACGATTCTAATGTTTTCAAGCGGGTTGACCAATCTGAAGTATTCATCAAAAGGAATTACAACGCTGTTGCTGGTAAAATTGGCCGTTTCATTTAAGGGAAGAACGTCTTCAGTAATAGGTTTTGGCGCAAACTGATCCACATCCCCACCGGTAATGATTCCCACCTGAGCGCATGACGCGGCAAGCAATCCAACTAGAAATACTATAAAGTACTTACGAACCATTCGCAGATTTCATTTAGGTAAAGAACGTCATTCTCATCAAAGGAAGCCAATTGATCGCTGTCAACATCTAAAACTCCAATGACTTGACCTTCTTGAATTAGTGGAATTACAACTTCACTCTTAGACAATGTACTGCAAGCGATGTGCCCATCAAACTCATCGACATTATCCACTACAATCGGTTTTTTTGTTTCCCAAACGGTTCCACAAACACCTTTTCCTTTCCGAATACGTGTACAAGCAATCGGACCTTGAAACGGTCCCAAAATCATCATGTCTTCGCGGACATTATAAAACCCAACCCATAAAAACCCGAAAGCCTCTTTTAAGACAGCAGCAATGTTTGCTTGGTTAGCAACCAAGTCTTTTTCATCGCCAACGAGAGCTTTGATTTGAGGGATTAAAGACGAATAAATTTCGCTTTTACTTCCTTCTATTTTCACTAATTCCTCCGCCATTTCTAGGTTTTATACAAATTTGCCTTTTTTATATTTAATCTGCAATATTTCGCTATCTTCAATACAATAACCTTATGCTTAGGCTGAAACAAAACGACAAAAAAGAGACAAGATTGTATCAGCCTAGGTAAGAATAATTTAATGTTTATGTTGGAAAAAGTGCAGTTGGAAAAGGTCTTGTTTTTGGATATTGAAACGGTACCGCAAGTTTATGAGTTTGATAAATTAGAAGAGAAGTCGCGAGAATTGTTTGAGTCTAAGACGCGGTTTATGCAAAATGCAGATAAATCGTATGAACAATTGTACGCGGATCGCGGAGGGATTTATGCTGAGTTCGGCAAAATCGTTTGTATTTCGGTTGGTTACGTTAAGCAGACCAGTACAGGCAAACAAATTCGAATGATGTCGTATTACCACGACGATGAGGAAACACTTCTAAAACAGTTTAAAGGGCTTTTGGATGAGCATTACAACTCTCCATACAGCATTTTGTGCGGTCACAATGCAAAGGAGTTTGATTTTCCGTACATCTGCAGACGGATGCTAATCAATGGCATTGGCCTGCCGAACTCTTTAAATATCGCAGGTAAAAAACCATGGGAGATTCCACACCTTGATACAATGGAACTGTGGAAGTTTGGAGATTTTAAAGCATATACATCTTTAGCGTTGCTTTGTCATGTATTCGATATTCCAACACCAAAGGATGATATTTCTGGAGCCGATGTGGCCCGCGTTTATTTTGAAGACAAAGACCTTGAACGAATTAAAGTGTATTGCGAAAAAGATGTTGTCGCGCTGATTCAGTTATTTGTGAAAATGCGAGGAGACGGTTTGATTGATGAAAGCGAGATTTACTATTCATGATTTTCAAGTAATGACAAATCAAAAGAAGTATGTTTTAAACATTGGAAGCCCATTTAATTGAGCTAGAAGAACATTAGACTTCCCAATAACAGTGATACAAAAAAAACGGAGGCTCCTTATAAAGGGCCTCCGTTTCATATTTCATAAATAGAATCTAGCGCTATTTCAACAGACTCACATGACCTGTAAGCATTATCCGTTCATCTGAATTTGTGGTTTTGAACTCAATCCTCCAGTTGTAAGTACCAGACTGAACAAGTTTTCCGTTATACAATCCAGCCCATCCAACTTCCAAGTTGTTTGATTCGAATAGAGTTTCTCCCCAACGGTTGAAAATAGTCAAGTTGTAATCATACGGATCAACACCATCTGTTATAATTGGCTTAAAGGTCTGATTGAATGCATCACCATCAGGTGTGAAGCTATTTGGAATATAATAAATCTCTTCTTGCTTCACCTGAATAACAATTGTTGTAGAATCGACACATCCAAGTGGAGAATATGCGTAGAGCGTTACACTATACCCTTGTGACACATCTTTTGGGAATTCATGAGTTGGATTAACTTCCGTTACCAAAGCTGTTTCGTCATCAAAGTCCCACACATAGTTCACAGCTCCAGCAGACGTGTTGTCAAAACTAACATCTGTGTCTAAGCTTAGAACGCTATAAGGCGAAGGAATAAATGAAGGCAATGGTGTGTTTTCAACATACACCAAATCAATATAGGTAACCTCACCAACACATCCGTTAATGGATGTAGATACAAGCGTTGGGCTATACAATCCATTGTCCATATAAATATGTGTAATTGTATCGCAACTTGAACCAGAGCTACCATCACCAAAGCTCCATTGGCAATCAACACCATTGGTTCCTGTAGAAGAGTTGGTAAATAAAACGGTTAATGGTTCACAGCCACTTACAACATCCGCCACGAATGAAACAACAGGCAATGGTTCTACAGTTACCGTAATTTGGTTCACATCTTGACAGCCATTGGCGTCTGTTCCCGTCACGGTGTATGTTGTTGTTGTCAAAGGAACGAAGGCAACTCCATTCGTCACACTATTATCCCATAGGTACGTTGCTGCCCCAGTAGCTGTAAGCGTTATTGCATCGTTTTCACAATTAATAAAACTAGCCGGAAGGAGTACAGTTGGCGCAGCGTCGATAGAAATTACATCTGCGTTATTTACAGCATCGAAGCAATTGGCATCCGCAATGTCTTGAAGCTGATAATTTCCTGCAATATTTCCAAGACTTACCGGTGATGTTGCGGTGTTAACCGTATTTAAAACACCATCGATTGTATAATTTATAACCCATGGTCCAGTACCTGAAAGGTCCAACATAATAGGGTTGATAATCTCATTTGCGCAATATGAATCGCCTCCAGTCATTGAGAGAACAGTCGGTGTAGCTTGTAGCGTTATCGTTTGCATACCAGCGGCTGCATTCGTACATCCAGAGTCATTAACTGCTGTCATTACATAATCGCCTGGAGCAGTACCCAAATTGATTGTTGGTCCTGGCCCCGTAATGTTTTGAGGAATTCCATCAAGTGTAAAATCTACTGAGAAAGGTCCATTTCCTGTTACATCAACAGAAATTTCCGTCACTAAATCTCCGGGACAATATATTGCTCCTCCCATTAAATTAGTTAATGTTGGTAGCACTGGTGACACGTCAATTAATTGTGCTGAACAAGTGAGGTCATCCGTAAAATAAAAGTCTACTGTTATAGGAGAACCGTCAGCAACAATTCCTGTAAGTGCATAATTATAAAGTTGGTCATTCACAAAAGGAGGGTTAAACACTTGCGTATAAGATCCCGATCCATTTGTAACTACTACTTCAAGTGTTCCAGTCATTGGGTTTTCAACATATGCAAAACCTCCTGAAACTGTAAATTCATTTCCGTTCTCACACTGACTAACATTTGCAGTATACTGTGTGATTGTGCATGTGCAATTAACATTGATATACACATCTGCTGTTGCAGAACAACTTGTTGCAGGATCTGTTACCGTAACAGTATATGTTGTCGGTGATGTTGGACATGCTTGTGGCATTTGAATTGTAGAGTCATCTAATGACACTCCAGGTGTCCACACATAGTCAAATGTCGGTGGTGTACATGAAATATCCACATCATCCAAAGCCCAGTTGTCACATCCTGAACATGAGGAAAATGAAATTTGGCGCCATCTGAACATTGTATTTATTGTTTGAGCCGCTGGAGGAATTGGTACTACGAAACATTGCCAGCTATTGTTGGCGTCCCACAATCCTTCATCGTAAGTAGTTACAATAGTCCAAGTAGCACCTGCATTGATAGAATATTCAAAAACAACATCCTCTCCTGCGTCTGCATTTTCACACGGTGCTCCACCAGAAGCACCATTTCCCATAAATAAACAGAAATTAACCATTCCACAAACAGTTGTGTTGATAGGAACTGTCGTTGCCGACCTGTCAGCTCCTCCACCATCAAAATGTAAAGCATTTCCTGTGTTTCCAGTACATCCTAGTCCTGCGGTTCCACTTTGAATATTGTCCCACATTGCCATATCGGGTGCTGGGTCAAAACTATCGACAATAGAACCTGCATTGCTATTCGTAAAAAATGCATCTAAAACAGCACAATCTGGACAAAGCAGAGCTGCCGAAGTTGTTGTCGCATCAGCAATTAATGGGGTAACGATTACTTCAATCGTATCGTAACAAATATCAATTCCATCGGTTAAGGTTATAGAATATGATGATGTAGCCAAAGGGCATACAGTTTGCTGAGTTGGATCATCATTTCCAGGGATGTTCGACCAATCATAAAGCCAGCCATTACCACACAAACCAGGTACGATATTAACATTATCAAGACCCCAGTTGTCACAACAAGCTCCAGATGAGTTTGCCTGAGTCCACTGGAACATTGTGTTTACACCCCATGCTGCCGGAGGAATTACAATGTTGTAAGTGTTCCAAGCCGTTAGAGCGGGGTCATTTCCGCCATTCGGATCCCAATATTGAATTATAATCCACGTAATTCCTCCATCTAAAGAATATTCGAATGAAACTCCTTCGTCTGGTTGATCTGGGCCTTCACATGGAGCAGCTCCACCTTGAGCTGAATAAGCCATGTCAAAACTGACCGTAGCCCCACATGATACATCAAACCCAACTGTTGCCAATCCTGGAGTACCAGCTCCGGCTGTTGAGGCCCAATAGTAAGGAGTTGCTGTCGGTCCTGGTCCACAAGGTTGTGCGAATGCAGTTCCTCCTGCAGAAACCCATCCTGCTCCAGCTTGACCATTGTCAAAGTCTGTAGTAAGTACGGGTACGTTTCCTGCTCCCATTGCGCTTAAATCAACACAATCACCACAATTAATGGTAACATCAGGACCAATGTCCACGGAGCATTGTGCTTTTGCCTCTGTCGTCGAAATGAATATCGTAACCAATAGCAGAAGGGCTTTTGCTACTGATTTAATTCTAATTGCTTTCATAATTAGTTGGCATTTACGTTAATAAATTCAAAGCTTGTTAACTTGGAGCTTGGCATTCCTTTGGCGAGAACGATAAACTGAGAAAACATATATAAATCTTCGTCGTCTAAGTTTTGAATGCTTGCTTCTACTACTTCATTAGGAGCTAAACTAACGTCGTGAGCATATTCATGGTTATCAATATTGGCGCAATTGTAACAATTACCATCTCGATATTCTTTTGTTGACCATGATAATGTTTGGTTGTCCGACGTCGTATTTGTGAATCGTAATAACACGAGAACCTTATTTTTGGAAGCTCCAGAATTAATAGCTTGGTATTTGTATTCGACATTAACTCCGCTGTAGCTTGCATAATGAGTCCAAACTTCTGGAGGATCATTTTGGGAGGTTTGCGAAACTGCGACGAGTGAAATCATCATAGTTGCAAAAACAGTTAGTAATGTTTTCATTGTAGTGAATTTATTAGTATTAGTTCGTAGCAAGGACGCCTATCATTCTAATAGGGTTGTCTGCCAATTGCAAAAAGTGTGTTTTTTAACGTCTTTGTTGTTTTTACCCAAATAGATTAACAAAATCTAAAAACTTACAATGCTTGTATCGCAACCGTAAACAGGTTTAGTTGAGACATAACGTTTACAGACGACGGTTATAAATACCTAATGATCTATGTGTTAAATCCAATTAAAAACCGTTGGAGAAAATATCAGGCATAAAAAAAGGTGCTCAAAAGCACCTTTTTCTAATTGTATAATAATCTTATTGAATAAAAACAGTCTCTTCAGAAGTGACTTCTTGCTCAATTTTAATAATGCCTTGTCCAACACCAAGTGGCGAATCAACATCAATATTAAGAACGGCTACACCAGCTTGTCCCAATTGATAAATCTCGTCGAAATTGAATATTGCCTCACCGGCAACGTTTGTAGTTGTTGTATCGTAAACAGTAACACTAGAAGGTTGGTTTGTCGTTGACGTACCATATATAACAACTGTTGCTCCTGCAACTGGTGCATTTGAAGCATCACGAACATAAATCTTTGCAATTGTTGATTCTTTCGTACGACAGGCAACAAGCGTTGTCATTCCTAAAAGGAAGAACAACCCTAAAAATGCATATTTATTGATTTTCATAATAATCTATTTTAGTTACGGTAAGAAGATCGTTTCAACAGCAGTCGTGTGCACACGGCTTCTGATATAACCGAGCTCTTGTATAAGATCTGTTTTTGCGATAACGTCAAAATAAGCTACTGGGTTGTCTTTTTCACCTGCAGCATCATAGTAAGGCTGAACGTTGAAATAAGCAAATCCTGAACCATTCGTAATAACGGTATCAATATATTCTTGAGTTGCGGGATTCGAACTTGGATCCCCAATAATTATGACCTTCACACCACTCATTAACTCATTAGAGGCAGAACGAACAAATACTTTTACAACTGATGGGTTTTTGTTTTTACACGAATGTAAAACGCCCAATGATAAAAGTACCATTGCCAAAACCCCTACTTTTCCTATTAATTTTTCCATGTTTTCCTATAAACAACGACTTCCAAAGTTAATCTATTTTAGATTATATAAAAGAACTTTAGTCCTTAATTCTTAACTTCGTACGCCATATTAAACTGTTTGGTTACAATATATAACAATTAAGGGACGTAAAAAGTTACAAATTACCATTTCACCTGTAAGAACGAACGAAATAGGGATTGGTTGGTATTAATAATTGAGATGGAGGACAAAGTCAAAAAAATTCGAGAAGAAGTAGAGAGTTTCATCGTAAGCTCTAAAGAAGAGTTGGAAAAATTTAGAATTTCCTTCTTGGGCTCTAAAGGTTCGGTAAAAGGGTTGTTTGCAGATTTAAAGAGTGTTGCAAACGAACAAAAGCGTGAAGCGGGCCAACTCGTTAACGGTTTGCGTGAATTCGTGCAAAATAAATTTGATACACTCAAAGATGAGTTGGAAAGCTCAAGCAGTACCGATCAAAAAATTGATGCTTCTCGACCTGGAGATCCAATCGAATTGGGTGCGCGTCATCCACTCTCGTTGGTGCGATCAGAAATAATAGAAATATTTAGCCGGATTGGGTTTACAGTTTCAGAGGGACCAGAAATTGAAGATGATTGGCATAACTTTTCAGCGTTGAACTTCCCAGCGGAACATCCAGCAAGAGATATGCAGGATACATTTTTCATAGCAAAAGGAGATACGCCACAAGAGGAAATTGCTCTAAGAACGCACACTTCTTCGGTTCAAGTAAGGGTAATGGAGAACGAGAAGCCGCCAATTCGAACAATTTCACCGGGAAGAGTGTATCGCAATGAGGCAATCTCGGCACGAGCGCATTGTTTCTTCCATCAGGTTGAAGGGCTTTATATAGATAAAGATGTTTCTTTCGCTGATTTGAAGCAAACACTTTTGTATTTCGCTAAAGAAATGTTTGGTGATAAAGCGGAGATTCGTCTTCGTCCATCTTATTTCCCTTTTACAGAGCCAAGTGCTGAGGTAGATGTTTCATGCACAATTTGTAATTCGAAGGGTTGCAACGTCTGTAAATATACAGGCTGGTTGGAAATTTTAGGATGTGGAATGGTTGATCCCAATGTTTTGGAAGCAAGCAACATAGACAGTAAAGAATTTTCCGGATTCGCATTTGGAATGGGAGTAGAGCGTATTGCTCAATTGAAATATAAGGTGAACGACTTACGTTTGTATTCTGAAAACGATGTAAGATTCTTAAGCCAATTTACGTCAGGAATGTAATGGGAATATTTTCAAGAAATAAAAGTAAGCCGGATGCTCAACCTACGAAGGTTTGGAATCAATTGAGTTCAATTAAACAATTGAATGAATTAGTCTTGTCGGCACAAGACAAACCTGTCGTTATCTTTAAACATAGCACAAGGTGTGGAATTTCGTCGATGGCATGGAATTCATTTAAAAACAATTGGACATCGGAAGACACTTTAGCAGATGTATATGTATTGGATCTGCTGAATCACCGCGATGTTTCAAGTGAAATTGCCGAAGTGACGGGAGTTTATCACCAATCACCGCAAGCAATTGTTCTGAAAGGAACGGAAGTTATTTATGAAGCGACGCATTCAGGGATTGATGCAAGACAAATAGAATCGATACTACGAAAAGGATGAGAAAAAATGTAAAGGGCGTAATTGTTATAGCGCTTATAGTTTTGGTTGGAGGCGCAGTACTCTTTGGCCCTTTATTGAGTAATGATGAATTACCAGCTGAGGCAACCTTTGATTTTATAGGAGACGTTGGAACTGTTGCGGATTCAGAATCCACAATTAAAATTAAACTAGTTGGGAAAGAAGGTTTGTCTAAGGTTGAACTTATTTTAGATTCTAAAGTGATTAAATCTTGGAAAAAACCAACTTCGAACCTAGAGTTCACATTTACACCTAAAAACGTAGGAACCTTTTCTTTACAAGTCGTTTCAACGGACTCTGACGGATTGATGAAGGTTGATGAAAGACGTTTAAGAGTCGTGTCAGACATATCACCTGATTTGTTAACAGCAAAAATCATAAATACGCATAACCACGACATTACAAGTTATACGCAAGGGCTGGAGTTTTACGAAGGTCGTTTGTTTGAAGGAACAGGGCAAAATGGACAATCAAAAATTTCTGAGATCAACTTAGAAGGGGAACCGGTAGGGAATACTATTAAGTTGGACGGAACGTATTTTGGAGAAGGAATAACCATTTTGGATGGAGTATTGTTCCAATTGACGTATAGAAAAGAAAAATGCTTCACTTACTCTATTGATGACTCACTGCAAATTTTACCGGGCGACTTCAGTTATATCGGTCAAGGTTGGGGCTTGTGCAATGATGGTAAATCTATTATCATGTCGAATGGAACGGAGCGAATCACATTTAGAAATCCAGAGACCTTCCAAATAGAAAGAACAATTGACGTGTACAATAATGACGGAGCTATAAACCAATTGAACGAACTCGAATACATCGACGGTAAAATTTATGCGAATGTTTACCTAACCAATTTGATTGTCGTAATTGATCCTGCAACGGGGAAAATTCTAGAGCAAATAAACTGTGAGGAACTTGAAGTTCAAGGCCGTGGAAATGGAGATGTGCTCAACGGAATTGCCTACAACCCTGAAACAAAGAAAACGTATTTAACTGGAAAGCTTTGGAATAAGATGTTTGAAGTTGAGCTTTCTAAGGACTAATAGCTTCTTCTTCATTTCACAGTGTTTCATAAATAAAAATCAATCTACTAAGTCAGCGGCAGGCATAATTCTAATAGAACCATGTTGCCAGGCGTACATATTCGAATTACTCCAGACTCTTTTCTCAGGAGGAAAGAGTTTATTCATTGCTTCAACTTTGTAGGCCTGAGTATTCAGTTTCGGTAATGAAGTCCTATGAAGGCTATTATTAATAATAAGTGGCCCTGTTACATCCAGAACAACTTTACCTTTAAAATTAGGCTGATCGTAAATCACAATTCTGGTGTTGCTATCGATTGCAATCCCATCAAAAGTGGACAGAATAGCTTTTGGGAATGCCTCATTTAAATTATTGTAGCTTCCCGCCCCTACATATTCACTATATCCATCTGGCTCCCATATTTTACTGGTCCAAATAGACTTATATTCGTCAGCCATAAGTAGCCCCGAAAAAAATGCCCGACAACCCTTTATTGGCTTTACTGCATCTTTAGGTAGTTTTTGTTTTGACGCCTTGGGATTATAATTTGTATTAGACCAAAGTAAACTGTCACTTTCATTATACAGGAAACCAAAAAAATCAATTTTTTTACCAGTCTCAACTTGTGTTTTTTGATTAATGACTGCCGCTGTTTCTAACATCTCTACATAAATTTCCACCCTTCTATTTTCAGACCTCCCTTTAGATTCATCATTGGAAGCTACAGGGTTCGTTTCTCCTTTACCTTGGGATTTTATCTTCTCCTTGTCAATTCCATTTTTTACTAAGTAATTATATACTGATTGGGCTCTATTTTGAGAAAGCATCAAATTGTAATCATCACCACCATCAGCATCAGTATGACCAGTAATCATAATTCTATAGTTTTCAGGGCTGTCCGTAAAAGGGGTTAACTCATTCAATATTCGTTGCAAACCAGATAAAGGTTTGGCCTTATCAGAGTTAAAATGAATAGGAACTAGCTGAGTTGATTCTAAATTGGAGGTCTGAGCTCCTATATTTAAACTTATAAGAGCCATAGCAAGTATAAGTACGGGGTTAAAAAAGGTAGTTTTCATATCATTAAAAAGGTGTGTTCTATACCTGTTAATGTCGAAAACGATAAAAAGTAATCTTTTTAGAACACTTTTTAGAATTAGAACCTGTGAATATTATTTCTTAAAAGAATAAGCTCTTTCCACCTTCGCAATTCTTATTTCGAATGCATCATACCAACTTTCTTTGCCTTGTTTTTGCGCTTCTTGATGTTCAAGGTTAGACCTCCATTTCAAAATGCTTTCCTCATCTTTCCAATAAGAAACTGTGATTTCAGGATTTCCTTGAGCAGATTCGACGCCTAAAAAACCATCTTGTTGAGAAGCCAATTCGACCATTCTTTCTGCCATTGCATCATAACCGTCTAACGTTGCGGATTGCGCAGCACTAAAGATGACAGCATAGTAAGGAGGCTTTGGCGTTTTTGCAAGCATTTAGTCCGTTGTAAAAGGCGTAAATGGATCAAATTGATTGATCGTATTTACCTCTTTTATCGTTTGATCTTCCACTCTTAAAATACGTCCAGGATACTTTTCGACCATTGACATATCGTGGGTCGCCATTAAAATTGACGTATTTTCTTCTTTACTGATTGCCAGTAATAAACGCATGATTTCTTCAGAAGTTTCAGGATCTAAATTCCCAGTAGGCTCATCGGCGAGAATCAATTTTGGATTGTTTAACAAAGCCCGAGCTATTGCCACACGCTGTTGTTCTCCACCTGAAAGAGCAAACGGCATAGAATTGATCTTTTGTTCTATTCCAACCAGTTGCAGCACCTCTTTCGCGCGTTTTTGCATTTTCTTTTTGTCTTTCCATCCAGAAGCGCCCATTACAAACATTAAATTCGCTAAAACGGTGCGATCTGTCAATAATTGAAAGTCCTGAAACACAATTCCTAGCACTCTTCTTAGTTTGGGAATGTCCTTTTTTCTAAGCGCATTTAAGTCAAATGAGTCGATACTTCCTGTTCCATTTGACAACATGAGTTCACCGTAAAGTACCTTGAGTAAACTACTCTTTCCACTTCCCGTTTTCCCAATGAGGTAAACGAACTCCTTCGGTTTAATCTCGACGTTTATGTCGTTTAAAACAACAACATTATTCTGTTGAATTTCACCTGATTTGATTTCAATTACGTTGCTCACGATTCGGAATATTTAATGTAAAGATGACGATAACGGTATGGAATTTGTCATACCTGTTGGAAATAATCTTAACAGATTCGCGTTTAAAACTTTTAAGGCGCCTCTCCAAACACCTTATCAAGTCGATTACTTTTACTTGGTTATAAAGCAGTTAAAATGAAAAGAATTCTAACAATTCTTATTGCAATCGTATCCCTTCAAGTTTCAGCGCAAACTTCGGAGAAGTACAATAGTGATTACGAGAATTTTTATCGTGGTGAAGAGTTGTTTGAAAAAGAACAGTTCGGAGCTGCTCGAAGAGAATTCAGACTTTTCCTAGATGGTTTTGATCAACCAAACGATCCAATGTTTGTGAAAGCAGCATACCTTGAGGCGATATCAGCCTTGGAATTGTACAACAATGATGCTGTTGCACTTCTCGAAGGATTCAACAAAGTCTATCCAGAAAGCATTTACAAGAAGGACATTTATTACCGTCTTGGTAAATTCTATTATTACAAGAAAAAATGGAACGATGCCTTGGATTGGTTCAACAAACTGAGCGTTCAAGACGTTCCAATGGAGGATCGAGAAGAGTTTTACTTCAAGGTCGGTTATGCCAACTTTAAAGAAGGAAATTTCGAAGCGGCACGAATTGCTTTCCTTGAAATAAAAGAAGGAGTTTCACAATATGCTGCGCCAGCTTTGTATTATTATTCGCACATCGCTTATCAAAACGGATCGTATCAAGTAGCTCTAGAGGGCTTTTTAAAGCTTGAAGACCATGAAAAATTTGGTGAAATAGTTCCTTTCTATATTGCGCAAATCTATTACCTACAAGAGAAGTACGAGGAAGTTACAAAGTATGCAAGTAAGCTTTATGGAAAAGATGGAAAGCTGAAAGAAAAGGAAATCAACCTTCTTATTGGAGATGCATTTTATAGAACTGGAAAGTACGACGAAGCAGTACCTTATCTTGAGAAATACAACAAGTCGAGCAAAACGACAAGAGATGAAGATTACAGACTCGGATATGCGTATTACAAGAGTGGCCTTTATGAAAAAGCCGTTCCAATGTTCGATAGAGTTAAAAAGGAAGAAGACAGTTTAGGACAAATTGCATTTTACCATATTGGTGAATGTATGCTCAAGTTGGACAACATCGTTTCAGCGAGGTCTGCCTTTGAAAGAGCAGCTTTTATTGACAAAGACCCTGTAATTCAAGAAGATGCTTTGTACAATTACGCGACACTTTCGTACCGATTGGACATCAATCCCTATGATGAAGCGGTTGAGGCATTTGAACTTTACCTGGAACGTTACCCGAATTCAGAGCGAAAAGAAGATGTCTATCAATACCTCGTTAATGTGTACGTCAACACAAACAACTACACGAAAGCGTTGGCATCCTTAGAAAAATTACCGAACAAGAACATTCGATTGAAGCAAGCGTATCAGCTGATTGCATACAATCAAGGAGTTGAGAGGTATCAGAAAAAAAGTTACACGAGTGCCATTTCGTCTTTCGAATTGGTAAAGAAATACCCAATTGACCAATCCCTTTCTGGAATGGCCGTTTATTGGACAGCTGATTCGTATTTCAGACAGAATAAATACAATCAAGCGATTGAGAATTACAAAAAATTCGGATTACTTCCTTCAACAACAGCACCGGGGTTAAGATCTGAAGCGTTGTATAATATAGGGTACAGTCATTTAGAGCGTGCTGATACTTATCATAAAAATGGAAACAGGGCACAACGCGAAAATGAGTTAAAAAAATCGGGAACAGCATTTAGAAGTTTCATTGATGCTGACCCTGGAAGTGCGCAAAAAGAGGCAGATGCTTTAATGCGAATTGGAGACTCTTATTTTGTTCTAAAGCAGAATACTGAGGCCATTTCATATTACAAAAGAGCACTTGCTTTAAAAGAGGGGTACGAAGACCGAGCCTTATTCTATATCGCAAAAACATATGGATACATGTCAGGGAAGTTGACGGAGAAAATTTCAAATCTCTTAGACATTGTAAACAACTATCCTGAGTCGCAGTATTTATTAGAGTCTATTGCCGAAGTAGCAAGAACGTATTATGCGAATGGTGATTATGATAAAGCGCTGAGCTATTACAACAAGATCATTTTCGACTATCCAAATTCTGCCTTAGTGATCGATGCAAAAATCAATGTTGCAGACATTCACTTTAAACAAGGAAATTACGATAAGGCCGAAGAAGAGTACTTGGCAATTCTTTCTGAGTATGGAGCAAGTGATGCAAAGGTTTGTGATCCAGTTTCGCAAGGATTAAAGAATCTGTATACTGTAACAGGAGAAATAGACAAAATTGATCAATTGGCAAGCCTATATTCTTGCGTTCAATTCACAGTTGACGAAAAAGAAGACTTGTATTATGGACCTGCAATTGAAGCTTACTATGACAGTACGCTTTCAGACAACCAACGTTTCAGTCAAGCAATTCCAAAACTAGAGAAGTATTTAGAGCAATTCCCAAGCGGTCGATATAAAGTAGAGATCTCCGATTATTTGGCAAACAGTCATTATGAACTTGGCGATATTTCAACCGCGGTTGCAATATACAGAGAGGAATTAAAGGGGCCTAAAACACAATACACAGAATTTGCTGCGGCGAGGGTTTCAAGTTATTTATACAATGACGGTCAATTTCAAGAGGCTATTCCATATTACAAACGTGTAGAAGAGGTAGGTAATAATCCAGAGTATAAATACAATGCGAAACTTGGGTTGATGCGGTGTCATTTCCAAATAGAGAACTGGCAGAACGCTGCTCTTTATGCGAGTAAAGTATTGGCGAGCTCTGAAACAAACGGAGATGTAGAGCTGAAGTCGCATTACGTGAGAGCTATCTCGAATTACAATGTTGGATACTTCAACGATGCTCGAATTTCATTGGATTGGTTGGTGAAAAACACAACAACGTATATGGGAGCAGAAGCGAGACATGCTTTAGCAGACATTGCATTCAAACAAAGTAAGTTAAGCCTAGCGCATGACGAGATAAAAGATTTACTTAAAATGAAACCGAAGTACAATTACTGGATTGGAAAAGGGATGATTTTAAGAGCTCGTATTTATATGGTTGAGGACAACTTATTCCAAGCCGAGCAGGATTTAAGAGGTATTCGGGAGCACTATACGAATTTCGAAGATGGAATCATGGATGAGGCCAACGAACTTTGGGATGAATTGATGCAGTTGAAAGACGCGCCGAAAGACATAGAAGAGGGTAACGAACGAACAATTGAAATAGATGAAAACTAGAATGAGATATATACTAGCTATATGGTCGGTGTTCAGTGTTTCTTCGCTGTTCGCACAACCGGGAGGTGTTATTATTGACGTGAATGCTGACCGTTCGGTAGAGAAGGCGGGTAGAATTCCTCTAACACCGCGCATTGTGGATACAGTAATCCCGTCGCCAATTATTGAATATCCGTTGCTTCAATTGAAGCATGAAACGGATACTGAAGTGTCTATGATTACCCCAGCTTCGATCAACACGAAAGAAACGTTGACGCAGTTGTACAATTCTTATTTGAAATTAGGAGTTGGGACAG